>WOZO01000003.1 GCA_011620315.1 Sideroxydans sp.
GCAATTCAGGGGCGGGTTGCTTGGGGTGGAGGAAGTCCGACAGGCTGCTAGCAGTTTGATTTCTGGATTGCGGCTATGTAGCTTGCCAAACGGCAATTGGCAGTAAAGGTGGAATCCAAGCTTGAGTTGTTCTTTCGTCCAGCGGTTGGTAGCCATGATGCCCTCCAGCGACTCGGCCCACTAGTGCGGCCGAAACTTCAAGTATTGAAAGATGGCGGCCAGTTTAGCCTGGTATCCAGCCATTTTCATTATTGTCATTACATGCGGCTTAAGCGCAGGGAATTCTTGCGGACAATATGTCACCGTATTTACCCAGCGCTTGATGCATAGCGTCGTTGTAAACTGCTGAGGAATTATTTTCTATTCTTTTCCATGAACTGCCGCCCCTCCTGCGCCTCCTGCTGCATCGCTCCCTCCATCACCTCGCCACTGCCCGGCATGCCGAATGGCAAGCCCGCCGGTGTGCCGTGCGTGCAGCTGGATGAGAATCTGGGCTGCAAAGTGTTCGGCAAGCCTGAGCGCCCGGCTTTCTGTGGCGGGTTGCGGCCTTCAGAAGAGATGTGTGGCGATTCGCGCGAGCATGCGTTGGCTTGGCTGACGCGTTTGGAACAGGCGACTTGCCCGCGGGTATAATGCCACCACTTTCATGCTTTCCAACCCCGATTCTGTTATGTCTTCTTCTTTGGCCAACGACGATCTTGATTTCTTGCTGCAACGTTGTGTTGGCGAGATTCTGAAATCGGAAGATCCTCTGGCATTTCAGCAGTGGTTCCACCGCTATGCCGAGGTGATCGCGCCCAATTTCTTCGTTCCGTTCAGCGGTAATTCGGAGGCCCTGCGCAGCTTCAAACCTATGTTTGCGCGCTACATCTGGAACCGTACAGCGTTGCCTGGCAATCATTTTCGACCGCAGCCGTTGCCCAAGCCGGAGCGCAATGCACCTTGTCCTTGCGGTTCGGGAAGGAAATACAAGCAATGTTGTTTGCGGATGGAGAATGACGCGGATCTGATCCCCAACTTGAGTTTGTTGCCTTATGTGCTGGATGCGATGACCGCCAAGCAGCGCATCCACCTGCCCTATGACTATCTTTCTCCGGAAGAGTTGGAGCATGTCGCACGCCAATGGATGAAGACGGGACGCGCGCAGGATGCAGCCAAGTTACTGGAAGGTTTGTTCAAGGACATGGGCAAACTGGATGATCGCTCGGAGATGGCGTTCGATTGCTTGCTTGATTGCTATGACGAGCTGGGCAATCCGCTGAAAAAGAAAAAATTGCTTGAACGCGGCAGCAGCGCTCCCAACAAGCACTTACGCGCGGCCGCGATGCAGCGCCGCTGCTGCATACTGGCCGACCGTCATGACTATGCCGAAGCGTGGACGTTATTTCAGGATTTGCAGAGACTGGTTCCCAACGACCCGTCCCTGTCTCATCTGGAGATCATCATCCTGCTAAACCAGGGCGAGAAACAACGCGCGGCAGAACGCGCAAAGTTTTGGGCGGCGCGTTTGTCGCGTGACCCCGATTTCAGCCACGGCCCGCTGATCGAGTTTTTGCGCGGTGTGGCGCAAGGCGAGGTCTCCGATGTCATGAGCAGCCTTGCCAGAAGCTTCGATTCTGATAGTCAGGGTTTGCTCGCGCTCATCGAGCACTTGCCAGCGGCAGAATGCCATTACACGCTCCAGCCGATGGATGACAGCGCGGGCCCGCTGATGCCTGACAAGAAGTTGCTGAGTCTGATCGCACAGTGGCAGGCGCAGAGCGAATTTTCTGAAAGCATGGCAGATGATATCGAGTGGTTGCAACGCAATCCGCTCGCCTTCAATTGCTTCGAGATCATGGACGACTGGCTGGCGACTTTAGAGGATGACCGCATCTCCCACGGCTTCGAGGAGGTCTTATTGTTGCCCGTTCTGCGTCATGCAGAGTCCTTGCTGCGCATGATCCTTGATCGCCACCAAGTCGGTACGCTCAAATTGGAATGGGGCTGGCTTGAGAACCGGCCTGCCTTGACCCTGTTGGAAAGGTTGGCGGGCATGTTGCGGCTGGCGCATAAGACGGATGAGGCGGTGCGTGTGGCCGAATGGATGGTGTTGACGCTCAATCCGCACGACAACCAGGGCATGCGTGACCTTCTGCTCCACGATTACCTTCGCTTGGGTCGCATCAAGGAGGCGCTACGATTGGCGGCTCTTTATCCAGAGGACATGGCCGCCTTGCAATACGGTACGGTACTGGCACTGTTCATGGACGGACAGCATGATGCCGCGACGGATGCTTTGAAGACCGCACGCAAGTGCTATCCGGAAGTGGCGAAGATGTTGTTGGCCGACAAACCCAAGCAACCCAAATTGACACCCGGCCTTGTCTCCATGGGCGGCAAGGATGAGGCGTGGTATTACCGTTTGGCACATTTCGACCTTTGGCATTCCTGCGGCAGACTTGATTGGCTGCGCTTGCAATCCCCATCTCACCGGAGGGTTCAACCGTGAACGACCAGCCCATCACGGCGGAGTCGCCTTGCGTCGGTCATTGCACCACCGTGCATGGCGATGATGTGTGCCGGAGTTGTCTGCGCACGTTCGATGAGGTCACGCGCTGGGTAGGGATGAGCGATGAGGAGCGTCGGGCGGTGAATTGGCGGATCGCGAAGCTTGCAAGCAATCTGTCCGGCTCGCAGGGAAACAATTAGTGTTCATCCTTCGACAAGCTCAGGACGAACGGATTTATTAATTTAGAAACTACTGGATTCCCGCGTTCGCGGGAATGATGGAAATTTATGGACATCATCCTGTTACTGAAAGCGGCCTTGCTCGGCGTCATCGAGGGCCTGACTGAATTTTTACCTATTTCTTCTACCGGCCACTTGATCATCATCGGTGATCTGATCGGTTATAACGATGAGACCAGCAAGGTGTTTAAGATCGTGATCCAGCTTGCGGCGATCTTGGCGGTGTGCTGGGATTATCGCGAGCGGT
>WOZO01000023.1 GCA_011620315.1 Sideroxydans sp.
TGTTATTGCCCTGCTCTGGAATGTAGTCGTTTCCCGCAAAGGCTTGCTGGATGGGCATCTTCTCGGGCAGCGCGATGAAGTCTGGCAGCACAATGTTCGGCTCAAAGCAGAATTGGCAGAACGGGACAAGGAACTGAACCGCCTGCGGGAATTCGCCCGTTATGCAGAGGAGACGCTGGAATCCTTGGCTCGCGAGGATGAGGCACTGTCAGACCCCTAAAGCGATCTCGCTGGGAAATGAGTGTTGTTCATGGGCGGCAGGTCCAGCGTAGTGACCTCTTACCGGGAGGTGGTTGAGCAATCTGGCGGACGTTTCCTGTCTCACGACGGTGGCCTGAAAGAAAGCATGCACCGGATCGATGGCGTGCTGGCCGCTGCCGATATTGCGATCTGTCAGGCCGGCTGCATCAGTCATAACGCCTACTGGCGAGTAAAGGATCTGTGTAAGCGTACTGGCAAGCTCTGCATGTTTATGAAAACGAGCGGGGCATCCAGCTTTGAGCGCATGGTCGGCGAGGTGAGCAAGAAACAATAGCCACGACCGGGTTGGAAATTGAAATGAGATTTATTTTCATTTACAATTCTGGCTATTGCATTACTCCTTTTGCAAGCCAGCCACCCATGGAAAATCCCTAGGCAGCCAGCACCTCTGAAACTGCCTTTGGAGACACTCCATGAAGTATTGTCCGACCAGAAATTCGTTTTCTGTCTCGCCGCTTGTGCTCGCAATTGCGGCTGCCTATGCTTGCATTCCGGTTGCTCACGCAAAAGAAAATTCGCCTGAAAAAACATTGGCCACCGTTCAGGTGATCGGGGGCGAAGAAAATTTGCCGACCTTGGGTGGTACAGGCCAGATTCTTGGCAAAAAAGAACTGGAAGACTCCCATGTCTTCACCGTCAACGAGGCTCTGCGCAAGGTTCCGGGTGTTCATGCGCGTGATGAAGAAGGCTTTGGCTTGCGTCCCAATATTGCGATGCGCGGCCTGAATCCGACGCGGTCAACCAAAATCACCCTGCTCGAAGATGGCCTGCCGCTGGCCTATGCCCCCTATGGCGACAACGCCAGCTACTACCACCCGATGGTGGATCGCTACGAACGCATCGAAGTGCTGAAAGGAGCGAGTTCCCTCATGTTCGGGCCGCAGACGGTGGGTGGCGTGATCAACTACATCACCCCCGCACCGCGTCAGAATTTTGGTGGTTATGTCCAAGGGGTTGTCGGCAACCGCGATTACTTCAATGGCAAGGTGAATGTTGGGGGCGGCGGTCTGGTACTCGATTACGGGCACAAGGAAGGGGATGGTGCCCGGGATAATATGAATCACAAGCTAGATGATTTGAATATCAAGTACGGCACCATGCTGGGTGACCGGAATGCGATTACCTGGCGCGCGAACTTCTACAAGGAAGATTCGATGCTGACCTATTCCGGTTTGACGCAAGCTGAATACGACCGCCTGGGTGCTCGTTACAATCCGTTCAAGAATGACCGTTTTGAGGCTGAACGCACCGGGTTGTCCGCGACGCATGATTTCCTGATCAGCGACCAGGCCACGCTCACCACCAGCGTGTATTACTCAAAATTCGATCGTGACTGGTGGCGTCAAGCGAGTAACAGCCAAGATGCGCAATGTGCTGGATTGAACGCCTCACGATTGGCAGGGGTTGCGATTGATCCCGATACCTGTAATTCCATCCAGGGCAGACTGCGTAGCTATGAGACTTGGGGTGTGGAGCCACGCTTGACCGTAGCACACGGCCTGGGTGAACTCCAGGCCGGTGTTCGGGCACACTTTGAGGAACAGGACAGAAAACAGATCAACGGCACCAGTCCGACGGCACGAACCGGCACTCTGGCAGAAAACAATCTTCGTAAAACCAGCGCCTATTCCGGTTTTATTGCCAATCGCTTTGATTTTGGCCAGTTTAGTGTGACGCCCATCGCACGCTACGAGTCAATCAAGGCAGAGCGTACGAATCGCCTGAATGGCCAGAGTACTGAAACCAGCGTGAATGCCTTTACGCCGGGGATTGGCGCAACCTGGAATCCGATGCAGACATTGACCGTGTTTACCAGCCTGCACAAGGGCTTTGCGCCACCGCGCGTCGAAGACCTCATTGGTGGTACCGGCACAGTTACCGATGTCGATTACGAAAAATCACTGAACTTTGAATTTGGTGTTCGGGCACAACCAGCACAAGGGTTATCCGTCCAGGCCGCCTATTTCCGTAACGATTACGACAATCTGATCGCTGTTGGCTCGATTGCCGGTGGTAGCACCCCGCTTTCTCAAGGCAAAGCACTGTTCGAAGGTCTTGAATTGGCCGCCAATGCCGAATTCTCAAATGGTATATTTGGCCGCATGGCTTACACGTGGCTGCCAACCGCTGAACAAACTGAAGCCTTCCGTAGAGTAGACACAGGTGCCATCGTCGGTGTTCAGGGTAATCGTCAAGCCTACGCACCTGAACATACCTTCACCGCTGCTGTCGGTTATGGTGTTGGCCCGTTCAAAGGCGAGATTGAGGCCCAATATGTGGGTAGCCAGTATTCTGATTTTGCGAATACGGTTGCGCCGACAGCAGACGGGCAAAAGGGTGAGATTGCGGCTTACACCGTCTGGAATACGGCACTCAACTATCGCTTCGACAAATCGCTGTCAGCCTTTGTCACGGGCAAAAACCTGCTCGACAAGACCTACATTGTTGATCGTACCCGCGGTATTCAGGTGGGTATGCCCCGCTTGATTCAGGTCGGATTCAAGTACGCGTTCTAATCCTACGACATCCCACATGAAGGGCTGGCCGATGCCAGCCCTTTTTTTGTTCGCTGGAGTGGTGATCGACGAGCCGTTCTCAGCCGCTCGACGAGTTCGGGGCCCAGCAGGGTGGCGTTGAGTTCCTCGTCCGACTGCGCCACGAAGGCTTCGAGATCGCGGATCACCACCACACCGGTGTTCCTGAACCGGTGTGCGATCTTCTGCACGAATTCGAACGTGTTTCCCGTTTTCTGAGACCACCCTCAATAGGGCGATATGCCAGGCATGCCAAGAGAAAATCGGCGACCGATAAGCAGCTCCAGCCAAGAAAACCCGGGCCGGTAGCGAACCCAAGCGCGAGTTTTTCCAATCGATCGGTCGATTATTCGACGCCGCGTAGCGCCGGCCGCTTGCCCGCACGCAGCCTCAACGGCAGCTCGAATCCGTCACGCCTGACCGAGATTCCCAGCGAACTGCCCGGTGCGACTGCTGCGATCCGGTTGATGAGGTCCACCGTGTCGGTGACCGGCCGCTGGTTGATGGAGACGACGACATCACCCGGCCTGATGCCGCCGACATCGGCCGGGCCACCCCGCAGTACGCCGGCGATGACCACCTCCGGGCGCCCGTTCTCGCGGCGGATTTCCCGGGCTTCGATGCCGAGCCAACCGCGTTCGACCCGCCCGGTCTTGAGAATCTGCTCCAGGACCTGCCGGGCGATGCTGACCGGGATGGCGAAGCCGATGCCCTGGGAGCCACCGCTTTGGGAAAAGATCGCCGTATTGATGCCGATGAGGGCACCGGAGGCATCCACCAGCGCCCCGCCGGAATTGCCAGGATTGATGGCCGCGTCGGTCTGAATGAAATTCTCGAAAGCATTGATGCCGAGCCGGTTGCGTCCGGTGGCGCTGACGATGCCCTGGGTGACCGTCTGCCCGACGCCGAAGGGGTTGCCGATGGCCAGCACCGGATCACCGACTTCGACGCTGGCGGGGTCGGCAAAAGTCACGGGAACCAGCCCCTTGGCCTCGATCTTCAGCACGGCCAAGTCGGTTTCCGGGTCGCCCCCGACCATGCGCGCCTCGGCCGCTTCCCCCGTCGGGAAGGCGACTGCAATCTCATCGGCGCCCTCGATCACGTGGTTGTTGGTGAGGATGTAACCGTCGGCGCTGACGACGACCCCCGAACCGAGACTGGTCGCCGGCTGGGGCGCCGGCACGCCGAACAGTTGCCCGAAGGGATGGCCGAAACCCGGACCGCGCCGGGTAACGACTTGTTTCAGGGTGTAGACATTCACGACCGAGGACATGGCTTTGTGTGCCGCCTGGCGGAAGCTATACGGGCCGGTCGTCGCGGGCGGCGGAGCTGTTTCCTTGATCGTGACGACTTCCCGCGTCGCCCATCCCCCGCCTCGCGCCGAGAGGAAGGACCAGACCAGGAAGCCGATGCCGGCCAGGGCGACCAGGAGCAGCCAGAAGCGCCTATTCATCGTTTCGCCAGGAGCGTTGCGGCGGCGGATGGATTGGCTGTCATTTCTTGCTCCTCAAGCTATCTTGATTGCGCGCTCGATGGCTGCGACCAGGATCCATCCCGGTTCGGGCTGGCCGGTGTGCGCCGCCTTGGCGATCACATCCACCAAGGTGTCCACCAGGTCATCGCTACACAGGAGTTCGAGCTTGTACTCGATCACGACGGGTTCGGCGAGATCCATCGCGTAGTGCTGCTGCGCCGTGTCGGTGCCGGCGAACGGATGTTGCACCCGGGAGGCGGTAATGTTGTGGCAAGCGGAGTTTCCGGCGCAATTGCACAGCCCCGAATCCCGCAATGCTTCGAGCACGTCGGCCACACGGTCTTGACGGATGGATGCCTTGATCTCTTTCATGTCGTTCTCCATGCGATGGCCCCGGCGAGCGGAGCCTCCGCGGTCAGGTCAGGTTGAAGGGTTGCTGCGCTCCCGCCGGGACTCCGCCCATTCGTACATGAGCGGCAGCAGGAGCAGCGTCAGCGCTGTCGAAGTAAACAGCCCGCCCACCACCACGGTGGCCAGCGGGCGCTGGGTCTCTGCCCCCACTCCTTGAGAAAGCAGCATGGGAATGAGGCCCAGGATGGCGACCGAAGCGGTCATCAGCACCGGCCGCAGGCGCAGGGCAGCCCCCTGGCGCACCGCCTCGCGAATCGACGCCCCGTGCCGACGCTGGTCGTTGAGGAAGGTCACCAGCACGATGCCGTTCAGCATGGCCACCCCGAACACGGCGATGAAGCCGATGGCCGAGGGTACCGACACGTACTGGCCGGTCAGCGCCAGGCCAAAGACGCCGCCGATGACGGCGAAGGGCACGTTGGCGATGGTCAGGGTGGCATGGGTCAGCGAGTTGAAGGCGGTGTAGAGCAGGATGAAGATGAGCCCGACGGTGAGCGGCACGATCACCGCCAGCCGAGCCATGGCCCGCTGCTGGTTCTCGAAGGCGCCACCCCACTCGGTCCAGTAGCCGGCCGGCAGTTTCACCTGCGCCCGGATGCGGGTTTCAGCCTCCTGGACAAACCCGTTCACGTCGCGGCCCCGCACGTCCAGCTGGATCACCGCATAGCGCTGCAGCTGTTCGCGGCGCACGAAGGAATAACCTTCGTTCATCTCCACCGTCGCCACCCGGGACAGGGGCACCAGCGCCCCGGACTGAGTGCGGATGGGGATGTCGGCAATCGCCTGCGGGCTGTCGCGGAAGGCCGCGTCCAGGCGCACCTGGAGAGCAAAGCGCTTGGTGCCGTCGATTACCGTCGACACGGTCTTGCCGCCGATGCCGGCCTGCACCACTTCGAGGATTTCGTCGGCGTTGATGCCATAGCGGGCCGCTTCGTCGCGGTTGACCTTGATCACCATCTGCGGCTTGCCCTTGTTGGCTTCCAGAGAAAGGTCCGCCGCGCCGGGCACCTTGTCGAGCACGGTTTTCATTTCCCCAACCAGGCGATCCAGGGTGGCGAGATCCTCTCCATAGACCTTGAGGGCCAGGGTGGCGCGTACGCCGGAAATGAGTTCCTCGACCCGCATCTGGATCGGCTGGGTGGCGCCGAACACCACGGTGGGAACGGCCTTTTCCAGGGTTTCCTGCATTTCACGGGCGAGTTCGGGCATGGATAGGCGCTTGGGCCATTCGGCCACCGGTTTCGCGGTGATCAGAATTTCCATGTAATTCACATCCGCCGTTTCGCCCTTCTCGGCGCGGCCGATAGTGGCGAGGGTCGAGGTCACCTGGGGGAAATGCTCCTTGAGCACGGCGTCGATGCGTTTCGAGACGGCGATGCTCTCTTCCAGCGAGGTGGAAGGAATGCCGGTGACGCGAAAAAGGATGGTGCCCTCCTGCAGCGTCGGCATGAATTCCTTGCCGAGGAAGGGAAACAGGGCCAGCGCCGCCGCCAGTAGCACCAGGGCGCCGCCGATCACGGTCTTTTTCCGGTCAAGCGCCCAGTCCAGCAAGGGCAGATAGATACGCTTCGCATGGCGCAGGATGAAAGTATCCTTCTCTTCCTTCGGCTTCAGGATCAGCGCCGCCAGCACCGGAACGAGGGTCAGTGTCAGGATGAGGGATCCCAGCATGGCGAAGGCGATGGTGAGCGCCATGGGCTTGAAGAGCTTGCCCTCCAGACCGGTCAGGGAGAAGAGCGGCAGGAAGACGACGATGATGATCAGGATGGCGAACGCGATCGGGTTGATCACTTCCCGCGCCGCTTCCAGCATCACGTGCGTCTTGTTGACCGGTTTGCCGGCCTGATGGGAGAGGAGCCGGAAGCTGTTCTCCACCATGACCACCGCGCCGTCCACCATCATACCGATGCCAATGGCGAGTCCCGCCAGCGACATCAGGTTGGCGGACATCCCAACATACTGCATCAGGATGAAAGCGATGAGCATGGCGAGCGGCAGGGTCACGACTACGACCACGGCCGAGCGGATTTCCCCGAGGAACAGGAAGAGGATTAGCGCGACCAGGATCGAACCTTCCAGGAGGGCGCTTTCCGCCGTCTTCAGCGCCTTCTCCACCAACTCCGTGCGGTCGTATTCCGGGGTGATGGTGACCCCTTTAGGCAGCGCCTGCTGGGCCACCTTGAGCTTGGCCTTCACCGCATCCACCACGTTCTTGGCATTCTCGTTGATGCGCGCCAGCGCCAGCCCCAATACCACTTCCCGGCCATCTTTGGTGACCGCGCCGAAACGCAGGCTGGGGGCTTCCTTCACTTCTGCCACGTCGCGCACGTAGACCGGGGCCCCTTCGCGCTGGGTAATCACGATGTTACTGATGTCGCGGGAGCCGGTGACCAGCCCCAGCCCGCGCACCAGATACTGCTCCTGGCCGAGATTCAGGTACTGGCCGCCCACCTGGCGATTATTGGCGGCCAGGGCCTCCATCACCGCCTTGAAGGTCAGGCCGTACTTGATCAGTTTCTGGGGCTGGATGAGCACCTGGAACTGTTTCTCGTCGCCCCCCCACGAAGTCACGTCATCCACGCCGGGTGCCGTGCGCAGGATGAGCCGGACGGTCCAGTCCTGCAGGGTGCGCAGGTCCATGGTCGAGAGCTTCCGGTCAGCCGACTCGATGGTGTACCAGAACACCTGCCCCAACCCCGAGGTGTTCGGCCCCAGGGTTGGCTCGCCATAGCCTTCGGGAATCCGCTCCTTCGCTTCGAGGAGCTTTTCGCTGACCAGGCGGCGGGCAAAGTAGATGTCCACGTTGTCCTTGAAATAGGCGCTGACGAAGGACAGCCCGAACAGCGACACAGAACGGATTTCTTCCACGCCGGGCAAGCCGGCCATGGCCGTTTCCATCGGGAAGGTGAGCAGCTTCTCGACATCCTCGGCGGCGAGGCCGGGCGACTCGGTGTAGACATTGACCTGAATCGGCGTCACATCCGGAAAGGCGTCCACCGGCACGGCGCGGAAGGCTTGCACACCGAACACCACGACGAGCAGGAATCCGACCAGGACCAGGACCTTGTAGCGCAGCGAGAGATCGACAATTGAATTGAGCATGGCCGGTCCTCAGTGCGAATCGCCGATTTGCGACTTGAGCAGGCGCGCCTTGAGCGCATACGTTCCGGCAGTCACCACCCGCTCGCCGGCCTGCAATCCGTTTTTGATCACGACCCGGTCACGCAGTTTTTCTCCCAGCTCGACAGCACGCGGCTCGAAGCCGCCGTGTTCCTCGACGAAGGCCGTCGGTTGGCCCTGCATCAGCACCACGGCTTCCTGCGGCAGCAACAACGCCTTGGCTTTGCCCGCGACGCCGACCGTTCCGCTGGTACGGATAGCTGCGGTGGCGAACATCTCGGGTTTGAGCCGTCCGCCCGGATTGGCGACCTCGACCCGGGCCTGGACCGTGCGCGACTCCTTGTCCACGACCGCCGCAATGTAGGTGAGCGTGCCCTGGAAGGATTCGCCGGGATAGGCATCGACAGTGACCATCGCTTCCGCGCCGGTCTTGACCCGGCCGAGATCCTTCTCGAACAGGTTGGCCTCGATCCACAGTTTCGAGAGGTCGGCCACGGTGAACATCTGCTTGTCGGGCTGGGCCAGTTCGCCGAGGATGGCGTGCTTCTCGATCACCGTGCCGGCAAACGGCGTGGTCAGTGGGAAGGTCGACACGGCCCGGCCATCGTCGGCTGGCGTTGTCCCCACCCCAAGCATGCGCAGCTTGTCGCCGGCGGCGGCGAACGATGCCTTGGCCTTCTCGTACTCGGCGTGGGCGCGCAAATGGTCCTTCTGGGCGATGATCTGGTCGCCGTGGAGTTTTTCGGCACGCTCGAAGTCGGCCTTGGCCACCGCGAGCTGGGTCTTCGCCTGGAGATAGCTGGAGTGCGCTTCGCCCACATCGAGGCTGTCGAGCACGGCCAGCGCCTGTCCGGCCTTCACCCGGTCGCCGAGATTGACGTGGACCTTGACGATGCGTCCCGGCACTCGCGGTGCGACATGGGTGATGCGATCCTGGTTGGGGCGGATGGTGGCGGTGACCGTCAACTGCTCGCTGATTTCCTGCGCCGCGAGTTCTTCGACCTTGATCCCGGCGGCTTCGATCGCCTCGGCGCTGAGCTTCAATGACTCCTCCTCACCGTGTCCGGCCTCGCCTTCCTTGTGCTCACCAGGCTTCTCGTGCGCTTTGTCGGCGGCTGCAGCGGGTTTCGCGGCAGCCGGCTGCGCGGCCGCCGTCGGCGATGGTTCGGGTTTGCCGCAGCCGGCCAGGGGGATGCCCGCCATGGCGATCACCAGCGCGATGCCCAGTTCCGTTCTTGATGTCTTCATGAGGTCTTTTCCAATACGTGTGTTCTTCAGGTGGCCGCTCATCATTTCGTTTCCGTCCAGCCGGCGCTTTGTTCCAGCTCGCTGCGGGTCAGGGCGAAATCGGTCATCGCCTCCAGTACCTCGCGGCGGGTATCGAGCACCTGCCGGGTGGCGAGCAGCATCTGGACCAGGCTGATTTCGCCGGCGCGATAGGCGGCGGTGGACAGGCGCTGGTTTTCTTCGAGGCGTTGCAGGACCGACTGATCGAGCCGCTGCGTCCGTTGGCGCAGGCTGTCGAGCTTCTGCCACAGGGCGAAGACGCGCGCACGGGTATCCCGGCCGGCGGCCTGTTTCTCGATCTCGGTCTGCGTCAGCTCCGCCGACGCCTTGCCAATGCCCGCGGCGTTACGACGGAAGAGCGGCAAGGGGACGGAAATGGTCAGCCCGACGACCTTCTCGCGGGCATCACCGGGACCTTCGCGAGCGGAACTCAGGCCGACAGTGATGTCGGGATAGACCGCCGCACGTTCAAGGCCGAGCCGGTGGCGTGCTGCCTGTTCACGGTGGTCGAGAGCGCGCAGCTGCGCCCTGCTGGCCGCCGCCGCCAGCAATTGGTCCACGGTGTAGGGTAGTTCCGGCTTGACGGCAAGCGATCCCTTGACCGTGGGCAGCTTCTCGGCGGGCAATTGCAACAGCGTGGCCAGGTCGGCGCGCGCCTGAATCAATTGTTCGGCAACGATTTCGAGCTGGTTGCTGGCGCGCCCGAGTTCGACTTCGGCAAGATTGGCGTCGAGCTTCGTATCCTCGCCCGCGTCGAAGCGCTTGCGGGTGACGGTGCTGTTTTCCTTGATCAAATCGACCAGGCCCGCTTCCATATCGGCGCGCAGTTGCAGGCTCACCACGCGGACGAACTTCTGCTCCACCTCGGCGCGCAATTGCCGACGGGCTTCCTCGATGGTTTCGCGCAGCGCCGCCAGCTCCTGTTCCGCCGCCGTGCGCCGATAGCCTTGTTGGCCGGCGATTTCCAGCGTCTGCGTCAGGCCGACGTTCCACTCGCGCTGCGTGCGTTCGTTGAGTGTCGGGTCGGGAACCGTCCGCCGCTGGCGCTCGGCGGCGATCTGTGGGTTGTTCCAGAACAATCCCTGCGCGTCGGCGAGCTGCCCTTCGGCGGTGGCGAGATTCGCCCGTGCGCTGTTCAGGGCAGGGTTGGACTGCTCGGCGAGTTGCCAAGCCTGTTCCAGGGTCAGCGGAAGCTCAACAGACGTGGGCGCAAGGCCGGGCGACCCATTGGTCTGGACCACCGTCCTCGGCGAAACCTGCGGGTACTGTGCGTGCGCTGGCAGTGTGGCCAGCAGCACAAGCGAAAGCAAAAGCGTCTTGTTCATCGAATTCCTCAGCGAGTTGAACCATGAGAAGAATCCGACGGGACGTACAGACAACCCGCTGGCGCGGACCTAGTCTGCCGTCAAGGACGAGAAAAAGAGTGGACGCGTCCCGCCGGATCAGGCGAGGCGGGCAAGTGGCGGACGGTCGAAGGGATCGACAGTGGCGGAGCGGAACTCCGCGACCGAGGAGGCAATGAGTTGGGGTGGGCTGTTATCGCCAAGAATTGGCGAGAAAGCCGGCACAAACGACGAGAACGACAGGTGACAGAATCCACAGTCAGGATCGATCTGGGTGCCGGTATCGCTCGACTTGTCCATCGAGCGATCATGTTGATGCATGTGATGCCCAAAATGCGCTGCCTGCGGAGATTCCTTCTGATGCTGGCAATAGCTAGCCGCAACCGCAAAGGCGGCGTTCAGCGAGAGCAGCACGGCAAAAATGAAGGTGAGGTAGGTACGCATCGGGGCGTGTGCAGAATTTTGTGTAAACGGACTGATGGCAGGAAACTGCCGACTTGTCCGGAGCCACAATGAGCACAAAGAAACACGACGTCCCTGAAGCCCTCCTGGCCAGCCTGCTGGCCGACTACAAGAAACCCGAAGACCTGATTGGCGAGAACGGCCTGCTGAAGCAGCTTACCAAGCTGCTGGTCGAGAAGGCGCTGGATGCCGAACTGACCGAGCACCTTGGCCACGGCAAGAATGAGCTAGTCGCCAACGCCGCCGGCAACACCCGCAACGGCAAGAGCCGGAAAACACTCAAGGGCGACTTCGGCCAGTTGCCGATCGAAGTTCCCCGCGACCGGCATGGCACCTTCGAGCCCCAGCTGATTCCCAAGCACCAGACCCGCTGGGCCGGCTTCGATGAAAAGATTCTGTCGCTCTACGCCCGCGGCATGACCGTGCGCGAAATCCAGAGCCACCTGGAGGAAATCTACGGCACCGAAGTCTCCTCCAGCCTGATCTCCTCCGTGACGGACGCCGTGGCCGAGGAAGTGAAGGCCTGGCAGGCAAGGCCCCTTGATCCGCTCTACCCGATCGTTTATCTCGACTGCATCCACGTCAAGGTGCGAGAAGGGGCCGTGCGCGTGAAGGCGGTTTATCTGGCCATCGGCGTCACCATGGCCGGCGAGAAGGAAGTGCTGGGCCTGTGGCTGGCGCAAACCGAAGGCGCCAAGTTCTGGCTACAGGTGGTAACAGAACTCAGGAACCGGGGCGTGCAGGACATCTTCATCGCCTGTGTCGATGGCTTGAAGGGGTTCCCGGAAGCCATCGAGGCCGTGTTCCCCAAGGCGGCCGTCCAGCTTTGCGTGGTGCACATGGTGCGCCACAGCCTGAACTACGTTTCCTGGAAGCGCCGGCCGGAGGTGGCGGCGGACCTGAAGCGCATCTATCAGTCGGCGACCGCCGAGGAGGCCGAACAGCGGCTCGGGGAGTTCGAGGCCAAATGGGATGAGGAATATCTGCCGATCGGCCAGTCCTGGCGCCGCAACTGGGCCCGGCTGATTCCATTCTTCGACTATCCGCCGGAGATCAGGAAGGTGATCTACACCACCAATGCGATCGAGTCGGTGAACATGAGCCTGCGCAAGCTGACCAAGAACCGGGGCTCGTTCCCGAGCGACGAGGCGCTAATGAAACTCTTCTATCTGGCGCTACGCAATATCAGCCAGAAATGGACGATGCCGATTCGGGATTGGAAAGCCGCACTGACTCGCTTTACCATCCAGTTCGAGGAACGGATTCCTCAGATGTGATTTGAAACCCCGTTTACACAAAAATTCGGACAGGCCCCGCATCGCCGCGAAGTATATCAGGACTCATCTCGCTGAGATAGCACAGCTTCCTATTGCATTCCTATTGCATTGATCGAACGCTTTCAATCGATTTGACGTGCCACCGCAGCCCTACGAAGCAACACACTATTAGGACGCCAGTGTAAGCAGCAATCTCGAAATGCGCCCTTTTTGGATCAATTTCAAAAACACAGCCAACCTGCGGCAAGTTGTAATTGTCGATAGTACTGAATAGTCAGGAATCGACAATGAGCAAACCCATACAGGTGAAACGCCTGATCAGACGCGAGGAACTTCTCCGTCTAATCCCACTTTCCGACTCGGCAATTTACCGGCTCGAAAAGTCCGGTGGCTTTCCCAATAGATTCAATCTAACGCCACGTTGCGTTGTCTGGGATCTTGACGAAGTGGAGAACTGGATTCAAGAAAGACGCTCAGCGCTCATCCAATCCCAGCTTTCCCCGGACGTCCAAAAACGCAAATTCAGACCTGTCCAAAAACAGGCCTGACGCCGGCACCGGCCCGCTCGGTAGCATCAGATTTCTACGCCGCCGCGCGGGTGGGACGATGAATGGGCGTGATTTCTTTCCCGGCAATCCACGCATCTACCATGTTTGCCCATTGCTGGAGCATGTCCTTGCGCTGATCCGCATACTCTGCCTTGTTGTAGACGGCCCTGACTCCCTTCTGCTCATGGGCCAGGCATTTCTCAATCCAGTCGGTATTAAATCCCGCCTCATGCAGAAGCGTTGAACCCGTTCTGCGGAGATCATGAACGGTGAAATCGTCCAGAGGCAAATCCTTTTTCTTCGCATGCTCGACCGTGACAGTAATAACGCGATTGAGGGTATTGTTGGACATTCCCTTGTCACCTTCATACCGGGACGGCAAGATAAAATTGGATCCTCCTGCGCAGGTCTTCAGCGCAATCATGATGTCCATGGCCTGGTCGGGCAAGTAAATCACATGGGGCCTTCTGGCCTTCATTCTCTGCGCGGGGATGATCCACTTGGCGCCAACGAAATCCATCTCATCCCAGGTCGCATTGAGAAGCTCGCCCTTGCGGATGAGCGTAAGAAGAACAAGCTTCAACGCCAACCGGATTGTTGGCAGCGTCGGTACCAAATCCAACTCCTGGAAGAAAATCCTGATTTCGTCTGGGGAAAGCGCCCGATCTTTGGGCTTGAAGGTCGCGATCGAGGATGCCCTGACATCATCAGCAGGATTTGCGACCTTGTGACCACGCTCGATCGCAAACCTGAAAACCTGAGCAACAATGTCCCGGATGTGAACGGCCGTTGCCGGTGCATTGCGCTGAGTCTTGACCCTTTCGCACAGTGCCCGCAAATCTTCAGCCGCGATTTCCTTGAGAAGACGTCGGCCAAACTCGGGCTCGATATCGCGATCAATGACAGATTTCCTCATGTCCCGGGTACTGTCCGCCATGCGATATTCCTTCAGCCACAGGGTCGAGAACTCGCCGAAAGTTTTGGCCGCTTTCGATTTCTGAATTGAACGCTGCTTTTCCTTGGCGGGTGACTTCCCTGCAGCAATTTCCTTTTTGGCTTCGATCAGTTTCTCTCTAGCCTCGCCCAAGGTAAGGCCTTCTGGGCCGTATTGCCCAAGAACGAGAGTTTCCCGCCGGCCGTTCAGTCGATAGTCGTAACGGAAGGAAACAACTCCTGACGGGGTAACCGCGACATAGAGGCCGTCACGATCGACCAGCTTGTACAACTTGCCGGTCGGCTTGAGGTTCTTCAGTTGGGTATCGGTAAGCATGGTGGCCCTTTCCTGGTCGCCGATACCGTCAACGCAAAATTCCCTAATTTCGCCAGCAAACCCGCATGGTTACTGGGTTTTGCATTTCACGATACCGTCAACGCGTCCATTTGATGTTGACGGTATCGATGTTACTGAAGCTCTCAAGAAATGCCAATACCGTCACCGATACCGTCTCCAGATGTGGGCTACCCTGAATAGTCAGGAATAGTAAAAAACAGAAAACCCCTTGTTTTACCAAGGGGTTTTCGTGTTTTTTGAATAGGTACGAATAGTACCGAAAAGCTCTGTAATTATTCCCA
>WOZO01000077.1 GCA_011620315.1 Sideroxydans sp.
ATTGTTTGACGGCTGGATTCACTGAAAACCTCGCGTTATTCGAGGTGCCCTTAAGCGTTATACCCATTTGCATGCAAGCGATCTAGCGACAAAGATGGACACGCTGCGCCCGTCTGTGGACTGAGGATGCGGTGAAGAGGATGGACACTCCAGCCTTTGTGGCCGGGATTTCGCTTTGTGTTGCTGATTATTTAGATGGATCGGGGAACGGATATTTATGTGTCGCGATGTTGGCCAAGCGATCTTCAGTGACTTTTGTGACACAAGAGATTAGGCCAACCTGATTCATGCTACGTCGCAAGATAGACGGTTGGATCAGTTGAAAACCGCGAGCGTCGCCTGACTGGTAGCGAAAATCCAGTACGCGATCATGTCTGCCATTTGGATCAGACGTGACGCTTTTGAGTCGAGGAACAGCGGCACCTCGGCAAAGTTTCGCAACCTAGCCAAGGCTATGGCCTTGGTGTTTGAAAAGGGTTGATAGGGTTAGCAGCTTCTGCTCATAAGCCGTTTTTTCACACACCACCAGGCCGCGCTACGCATCCTGTTTTTTTGCCACATGCTGGTCAGGTACTGAATTTACTGTGAACAAGGGTGAGTGCATTCCATTCTCGCTCAACTATCGTGCTTCCCACGAAGCAACGCAGCAAGTCATCGATGCCGAGCAAATGCTGAAGGAATGTGAGCAGGCGTGGCGTAAATGGTCCGGGCGCTGTACCTGCGAAGGACGCTGGCGCGATGCCATGGTGCGCTCGCTGATCACGCTGAAGGCACTGACCTATGCGCCAACAGGCGGGCTGGTTGCGGCACCCACGACATCGCTGCCCGAGCATCTGGGCGGCGTGCGCAACTGGGATTACCGCTACTGCTGGCTGCGCGATGCCACGTTCACTTTGAACGCGCTGCTGCTCGCCGGCTACCAGGATGAGGCCATGGCCTGGCGCGAATGGCTGCTGCGCGCCGTGGCGGGTTCTCCGGAGGATTTGCAGACACTCTACAGCGTCTCCGGCGAGCGGCGTCTCGGTGAAATCGAGATCGACTGGCTGCCCGGCTATGACGGCGCAGCTCCAGTGCGCGTGGGCAACGCGGCATCGAAGCAGTTCCAGCTTGATGTCTATGGCGAAGTCATGGACATGCTGCACCTGGCGCGTGTCGCCGGACTGGAAACGAAGCCCCACGTTTGGCAGATCCAGCTCGCCTTGCTGAAATTCCTGGAGTCGAACTGGCAGGAGCCGGATGAAGGCATCTGGGAAGTGCGCGGACCGCGCCGCCACTTCACCCACTCCAAGGTGATGGCCTGGGTGGCTTTCGACCGGGCGATCAAGGATATGCAGGCGTTCGGACTGGATGGCCCGCTCGAGCGCTGGCAGCAGGTGCGCGATGCGATCCATGCACAGGTTTGCGCGCAAGGCTACGACGCGCAAGCCAACACCTTTGTGCAGTCTTACGGCTCGCCACATCTGGATGCAAGCCTGCTGCTGATTCCCCAGGTCGGCTTCCTGTCAGCTGACGATCCGCGTGTGCGCGGCACTATCGATGCGATCGAGCGCAAGCTCGTCGTCGACGGCCTGGTGCTGCGCTATTCATCCGCGGTCGGTACCGACGGCCTGCCGCCCGGCGAAGGCGCGTTTCTGCCCTGTTCATTCTGGCTTGCCGACAGAGTCTCGTGCTGAGCGGACGGCGCGCGCAAGGCCAAGCCATGTTCGAGCGTTTGCTCGCGTTGAGCAATGATCTCGGATTGCTGCCGGAGGAATACGATCCACGCGGGCGGCGCATGCTCGGGAATTTTCCGCAGGCGCTGACCCACATGGCGCTGATCAACACTGCGCGCCTGCTGTCCATTACCCCGCTGGAGGCCAAACGCGCCAGCGACAAGGGCGAGCGGCCGACCGCTGCGGTGCTAACGTGATGAAGTGGCCGGCGCGCGCGAAATTGAACATATTCGTCCTTGACGCCGCGGCTCCCACGTCAAGTGCGCCGCGACCGGCCACCGGGGCGGAATCGAATTCACATCCGGGCCAAAGATTAATCCGCGCAGCATGGTGAAGAAAGTTGTGAAGATCATCAGGGCTGGAGCTACGACGCGGTTTCTATCGGTTATGCGAGTGTTATGCCGTGGTGAAGAAGGAATTTTGGCGCTTGTTGCCTTACAAAATTGGAGCCCTCAACAGTTGACGTTGCTTCCAACTGGACACGAAACGCCCACTTTCTGGACCTTCCTGCTTCCGCTTTGGGCACAGTGTGAGTGGCGTATTTCGATAACTGGCCGTTCGGATTTATCGCCCAGACTTTTTTACCGGTGAATTGATGAACGGCAATATGCATTGTTGATGCCGCTCAATCGGCAAGCCTCCAATGACTTCTGGCTGACTTCCAGTCCTCGGCCGGAATCGATTTTCGCCCTGACCTGAAATCGCCCATTCACGAATAACTGCCTTCTTCGGTATCGAAAGGGCAGTACCGACCCAATGGCCGCTCAGTCTGACCGCACAATCTGTCAGGTCTATCAAGGTTTCGCCAGCAAGTCGGGCGTCTCCCCGCTGATCTGGGTGCGGAATTGCGGCAGGCTTTGTGGATGATTTTTCTGGATGTACGCGATGATCTTTTCGCGTAAGTCGCAGCGCAAGTCCCATCCCTTGGAGGAATCGGCCGTGGTGGCGAGCACGCGGATTTGCATCGTCTTCTCGGTGGCATCGGTCACCTGCAAATTCCAGAAGCGTTTGTCCCAGAGTGGATGGGTCTCGATGATTTCCTTGAGCGCCTTGCGGAGTTCCTCCAGTGGCATGGTGTAATCTACCCAGAGAAACACTGAGCCGAGCAACTGCGCCGAGACACGCGTCCAGTTCTGGAACGGTTTCTCGATGAAATATCCCAGCGGCACGACCAGCCGACGGTCATCCCAGATGTGGATGATCACATAGGTCAAGGTGATCTCTTCCAC
>WOZO01000189.1 GCA_011620315.1 Sideroxydans sp.
TCACCCTCCAGCCGCACCTGCACCGGCTGATCGCCGGACTCGAAGATCACGATGTTATTCATGGGTTCCCTTCCTCTCCGAGTCCGCGAATCCAATCATGATCGGGGACGTCCAGTGTCCTAAGCTCTCGACGATGACCCGGCAGACCACCTCGACCATGGTCTTGGCGCAGTCAATGCTGGCATCGTTATCCTGGTCGAGCGTCTGCTCCAGCGCTTCCAGGTTCTGCTGCAGCATCGGCGCGTCGCGCCAGTGGCTGCACGCCTCGCGGATGCCGGGGCACCAGTCCGTGGTCATGCCTGCGCCCCTCCCAATACAAACCTCGCCCGCTCGCGGCGCAGCATCTCGTAAGGGGTCATGAAACGCAGATTCAGTCCGATACATGCATTCGGAATCTTGATGCGCTTGACCGAGTTGGCGGGCACTTCGTGGGTGACCACCACGTGGCCATCTGCCAGGGCGTGGGCGATCAGGTAGTAGTCGGCCACCTGCAGAAAGGTGTTGATGGCTGCCGGTTCATACTGTTGCTGCGTGGCCCAGGTGCTCACGGCGCCGAACTTCGCCGCGACCGCCGCACCGGTCTTCACGAACAGGCCGTTGCCGTGGTCACGCATCCAGTCCGTCAGCTCATCGCCGCCTGCGGCGATTTCATCGGCCACCTTGTCGATGCTGAACACGCGACCTGCGGCATGGTTGTCGAGCAGCCATTGCCAAAAGGCGGGGCAGAAATCCAGCCCGTAATGCAGGTTCTTGGCCTGGATGAACACGTTGGCATCGAGCAGGTAGGTCACAGCATCACCCCCAGCTCGCGCGCTGCTTCATAAAAGGTGGAGGTCTTGCGCACGCCCAGCATGCGGAAGGCATCCTGAAACAGAGTTTGTCCTTCCAGCGTGCTCGACAGCACGGCGCGGGCAAAGCGCTTGCCGGTGCGCGCGCCCAAGCTGCGGTAGAAGTCGCCGCCACCGCTGCCTCCCCGATCCAGCCTGCGGATGCGTGCCAGCTCTTCGCGGTAGTTCTGCCACAAGGTGGATTCGTCGATGAAACCCGCATCGAACAGGCGGCGCAGGGCGACCAGCGTGCTGACCTTGAAACGGCGGGCCAGGCGCTGGATTTCGTCGGCGATCGGCATACTGGCCTGATAATCCTGCCGCAGCAGGGCCAGCGGGATCAGAAATTCTGCCGCCACGGCGTTGCACCAGCGTTCGATGCCGGGCTCGGCGAGCCGACCCGCCTCGGGGTCGGAAATGCCACTCTCGCCCAGCCATAGGTGCGCCAGCTCATGGGCCAGGGTGAACATCTGCGCCGCCTTGCTGTCGGCGCCATTTATGAACACCAGTGGCGCTAGCTCATCTGCGAGCGCAAAGCCGCGAAACTCCTCCACGGACAGCTTGCGGTGGCTGTTGCTGCCGACCACGCCGCTGGCCATAACCAGTACGCCCGCATCCTCAGCCTTGCCTACAAACAAGCGCAGGGCATCGGTCCAGGTGGGGCTTTGCTGCCGCTCGGCCATGCTGAGCGCCAGGGTTTGCCGCATCGCCTCGGCCACCCGTTCGGGCGCGTGCTGCAGCGTGGCGCTGCCGGCAAAGTCCAGCGCAGGCAGCGCGTGCACGCGGGCATAGTCGCGGAACCAGTCCTGCCGTTGCTGGCACAGGTAAATGGTGTCGAGCAGGTTGGGGCTGGGCCGGCTCAGATCGCGATCTGCCAGAGTGCGGAAGTCGGGAATCGGCAGCGGCTCCTGTGGCGGCGCAGGCAGAAACAGATAGCCTACCGCCACATGCACCGCACGGGCGAAGTCTTCCAGTTGGCGGAGGGTGGGTTGCAGTTCCCCGGCCTCCCACGCGCTGAGTTTGGGAAAGCGCCCCGCCAGCGCGAGCGACTCCAGCCCGGCGCGCTCACGCGCCCAGGTCAGCAGCTCGGGGTTGACGGGGATGCGGGTCATTAGTAGTAGCCTTCCGTTTCCTTGGAGAGGAACAGCTCTACTTCGTCAATCGGGATCACGGGTTCCAGCGCATTAAGTGCTTCTTGGTCAATTACCGATGCGGCAATCGATGCTTTCAGCTTATCGCTAGTAATCCATTGGGTATTCCATAGCGAGACATCCTGCCCCGAAACCAGCTTGCATATCGGTTCCTGATACGAAATGTCTTTGGCAATTGGCAAGGTGACACGCTGTATCCATATCTGCATATGCCCCGTATTTGGAATCTTTGCAAACCGGGCCTTGATTTTCTCAGCAACAGTCTTCTTCCCGTCATCTGATTCCAGAAAGCTCATCAGTTTGCTGAGAATCGCGGCGCAGATGGCATAGGTGCGCGGGTTGCGGTAGGCGATGTCTACAACGGCCGCGATCATGGGCATAGGCTGTTCGCGCAATCTTTTCAAGCGTGAGATGCGTTTGTGAAAATCGTTCAGCGCCACCACAAGGCTGCCCGCATTAGGAAAATGTGCAGCGTGATCGTGGATGATGAGCAGGTGCTTTTGCAGACTTTTCTCGCTGTGCTTGCGGCAAATCCACGCGAGCTTATCGCTCTTGATCGACGCGCGCACCACATCGACGCTTGCCTTGGTCTTGCCAGGGTTGAGTTTCAGGCCAAGACCAATTGTGACCTCTGTAAGGAACTTGATGATTTGTTCGCCATCTTGCGGGTTGTTGACGAAAACTCGGTAATCATCTCGATAGCGCAGGATGCAATAGTCCTTGATCTTCGCACTCTCAATCTTTTCGGACAGTTCGAGGTCGGCAAGGCCGAGCACCATTTCTGCAACGAAATCCATCAGCGCAGAGCCTTGTGGAATGCCGTTGGTTTGGCCGTGTCGCATGTCCTGTATGTGAGTGTCGATCACGTTGCCGAGTAGATTTCGATCGGTTCGCTTCGCCTTCGCTACAGCCTTGGTGTGTAATGCCCATGCGATCGAGTGGGTGTATATCTGTC
>WOZO01000013.1 GCA_011620315.1 Sideroxydans sp.
CCGGTCGCCTTGGTGCCGAACACGCGCAACAACTTGCCTTTTTGGTCGAAAGCCTTGATCTGATTGCCGTCCAGCACCAGCACCTCGTCGGCAGTGACTGCCATGTCCAGCGGGCGGGCAAACAGCTCGCCTTCTTTTGGCCGCTCGAACTCGTGCGACAGCTCGCCATTGGACGAGAACACCAGCACGCGGCTGCCATCCAGCACGAACAAACGATCCTGCGGATCGATGCCGAGCGCCAACGGATTGCTGATATTGCCACCGAGTTTGTTCACATACACGCCGTCACCACGGAACACCTGTACCGAGCGATGGCCGCGATCCGCCACGAACACCAGCCCGCTTCTGGCGACTGCCACCGAGGCAGGATTGCCGAACTGTCCGGCACCGCTGCCGCTGCTACCGAAGGAAGCGAGCTCCTGGCCAGACTCGTCCAGTTTGACGCAACGCTTCTTCTTTTTATCCAGCACCCAAAGTGCACCGCTCGCATCCACCGTGACTGCGGCCAGTTCCATATCGGCCGGTTTGATAGTGGCGACCACTTCGCCATCCTTCAGCTTGAGCAATGCGCTGCCCTCTTTGCCCGGCTTGCTGATGGCATACACCGTCCCCTTGCCGTCGCCTGCCAGTTGCACTGCCTCGACCGGGATGCTGCCTTGCCATTTGATGGAAGACCGACCGGCAGCCTTGGGCACCGGCTCCATGCGCGCACCCGCGACGGTCTGGAACTTGTTGATCAGCGATTTCCCGGCATCCCCGATGAACACCTGCTGCCCTTTCTCTAGCGCAAGACCTGACAGTTTCTTGGTCTGGGATTTGCCTTCGCCTTTGGAGCCGAACGGGAAAGCCAGATTGCCGTCGAAATCGAACTTGGACACCACCTGTTTACTTCCATCCGCCACATAGACACCGTCTTCAGCCACTGCCAGCGAGACCGGTGAACCGACGTCCTTGAAGGACCTCAGATACAGGCCGCTGGCATCGTATACCTTGACCTGATTCTCATCGCTGTCCAGCACATAGATGCGACCGACCTCGTCCAGCGCGATATCCGTCGCCTTTCTCAATTGCCAGGGGAATTCCCTGCCGTTCTCATCCTTACCCTGTGCATGCAGGGCCAGCGTATGTATGAACACGCCGTTCACGCCGAACATCTGGATGCGTTTGTTGCCGGTGTCCGCCACATAAACCACGCCTTCATGCACCGCGATGCCGCGCGGTCCGTCCAGCGCCTGATCGTCACCGCCGAAGAAACCGCCCGCCTTCGCCCCGAAGCGTCCCTTGTATTTGCCGCCCGACAGGGCATACATCACCACCTGGTCGGTGTCGCTATCCACCACATACAAGGTATCGCCCGTGACCGCCGCACCTTCCGGACGACTCAGCAGCTCCGCATCACCGGCCTTGACCGCCAGCGTGTATGCGACCTTGCCGTCATCCTTGATCGCATCAACGGCACCGTCCTGACGGGCGACGAACAGCAGACCACCGCCGCTCGCCAGTAGCTTGCCCAGTTTGTTGGCAGGTATCTCGTGTTTGAAATCGGCCTTGATGAAGCCGACGGCCAGACCGTCCCCGTTCAAGGCCGCTTGCGCGTTGAAAGAGATGAGTCCGACCAGGGATGCAATCAGAAAATTACGCATGTATCCACCTATACAAATTCTGTTGTTTAGATTCACGACACCGGCGGTCGCATTATTTTTCCGCCCGGTTGAACACGCCATCCCAGTCTACTGCCGGGGGATTGGCCGCAAAATAGATGCAGCGTTCAACGTACAACTGGCTCGGCTTGTCTTCCGGTCGCCCCTGCAGCAAAGCTGCGAACCCGGACTGAGCAGCCACCCAGTCGCGCTGCCGGTAGTGCGCCAGTCCCGCATGGAAGCTCGCCAGTTGTTCGCTGCTCAATGCGCCCGGGCCGACCTGAGGCTCGTAAATTGTAACGGGTAAATGCTTGCCGACCACCCGAATCTTGTCCAGTTCACGGTAAGGGCAGGCATCCGGCGCCAGCATACGCGTCTGTTCGCCCACCAGATAGCTGATGCCGTAGTACTTGGCCGTCCCTTCCAGACGCGAGGCCAGATTCACCGTATCGCCGATCACGGTGTACTCCATCTTCTTGCCCGCGAAGCCGACATTGCCCGCCACCACCTCGCCGGAATGCAGCCCCCCGCGTATCGCAAACGGCTCCACGCCTTCGGCTTCCCATTTGACTGTCAGTTGCCCCATGCGCGCCGCCATGGCAGCCACGCACTCCATCGCCAGCCTTGCATGATCTGGCTGCGCCAGCGGCGCGCCCCAATAGGCCATCACCGCATCGCCGATGAACTTGTCGATGGTGCCATCATGCTGCTCGATGATCTTCACCATCTCGCCCAGATATTCGTTCAGACGCGACACCACCACCTGCGGCGGGTGCGATTCGCTGAACGTGGTGAAGCCCTTGATGTCGGTGAACAGCACCGTCACATCCTTGGTGTCGCCACCGATCTTCGCCGCGTCGGGGTCCTTCTCCAGTCGCGCCACCAGCTTGGGCGACAGGTAGCTGGAGAACATGGAACGCATCGCGCGCGCGCTGCGTTCCAGCACCAGGTAGCGAAAGCTGCCGCCTGCCAGCAGCGCCAGGATCACGGACAAGGTCGGATAGATGATATTGATCCACTGCCCGCCCTCGAACATGTCGTAGGCGAACCAGATGTACACCGCCAGCAGCAGCACTGTGGCCGGGATGGCACCGTAAAGTTTCAGGCGCGTGGTCAGGAAATAGGCCGCCAGCCCCATCAGCACGATGAACAACATGTCCAGCAACGCCTCCGGCCCGCCCTGCTCGATAAATCGACCGCTGATGATGTTGTCCGCCACCGTGGCGTGGATCTCCACCCCCGGCGTATTGCCGTGGAAAGGCGTGACCCGCATGTCGTACACGCCCAGCGCCGTCGCACCGACGAACAACACCTTGCCTTTCAGTGCTTCAGTCGGCACGCGACCGTTCACCACATCGGTGAAGGAATAGCGCGGATAGCCGCCCGGCGGACCGGTGTAGTTGATCCACATCGCATATTGCCCGTCCACCGGGATGTGGCGATCACCCACCACCACATCAAAGGCCTCGGCAGAAAAATCCTTCACGCCCAGCGCCATCATCGCCGCCGTCATGCCCAGCGAAGGATGCAGCTTGCCGTCCGCCTCGATCAGCAACGGCACGCGACGATTCACGCCGTCTTCATCCGGAAACAGATTGATCTGTCCCGCCGAAGCCGCAGCCCGCTCGAACTCGGGCAACGAACGCGTCACGCCTTTCACTTGGCCGTCAGCGCCGTATTCGAACAATTGTGCCAGTGTGACATTGCCGGACTTCTGCATCGCCGCCGCGAACGCCTGGTCGCTCACCATATCCTCGCGCTCGGGGAAGAAGGCATCAAATATCACCGCCTTGGCCTGCGCCGCTTTCAGCCGTTCCAGCAGGCGCGCGTACTGGCTGCGCGTCCACGGATAACGCCCCAGTTCGGCGATGCTCTTGTCGTCGATGGCGATGATGGCGATGGAAGGTTCCAGCGGGATGGCGCCGCGCATCTCGCGGAAGCGCAGATCATAGGTGCGCGCCTCGAACGCCTCCAGGAAAGGGTTCTGCGAGTAATACAGGGTCAGCACGAACAGCACGGACAGCGCCGCAAGCAACACCGAAAAACCATGGCTATTCAAACGCTTGGACAAGTCTTGCAGCAACTGCGGAGCGATCATGCACTAACCCCCGGGAATGTAGACGACGAAGCGGCGCTTATTGTACCCGCCTGAGGCGGAAGGCAAAGCCGTCATCTGCCCGTAACACGGCGGCGCTAACCTGCGCGCCCTGACAACCAAGATTCGAGGTGTGCCATGTTCGCCGTCCTCCCGCCAGCCCAGCACCACGCTTTCCCGCGCGCCCCCCGCGCACAGTTCATGGCCGACCTGCTGCTGGCCAAAGACCACAAGGAGCAAGTCATGACAGCGCTTGAGGAAATACTTGCCAAACGCAACCTGAGCGCGCTGTTCCAACCCATCATCGACCTCAAGCGCGGAGAGTTCCTCGGCTTCGAGGGCTTGATCCGCGGCCCGGCCAACAGCCCGCTGCACTCGCCGGCCAACCTGTTCAGCGCAGCCGAACGCGAAGGTCTGGCGCTGGAAGTCGAGATGCTGGCGCGGCAGATCGTGCTGGAAAGTTTCGCCCTGCAGGATCTGCCCGGCCTGCTGTTCCTCAACGTCAGCCCGCAGGCCCTGACCCAGCCCAGCTTCCGCAACGGCCAGACGTTGGCCTTTCTCGAACAACTGGACATCGACCCGTCGCGCGTGGTGATCGAGATCACAGAGAACCAGCCCACCTTCGACTTCGACGCCATGCGCAGCGCGCTGCTGCACTATCGCGGCATGGGCTTCAATATCGCCATCGACGATCTGGGCGAAGGCTTCTCCAGCCTGCGCCTGTGGTCCGAGCTGCGCCCCGAATACATCAAGATCGACATGCATTTCGTGCAGGGCGTGGACCGCGACCCGATCAAACTGCAATTCCTCAAATCCATCCAGAACATCGCCGAGAGCTGCGGCACCAAGGTCATCGCCGAAGGCGTGGAGACCGCGGCGGAATTGCGAGTCGTCAAAGACCTGGGCATCGCGCTGGGACAAGGCTACTTCATCGCGCGGCCCACCCCCACGCCGCCCCTGCACGCCACCAGCGAAACCGGGCGCATCATCAACACCTCCAGCATCTCCATCTTTCCGGACAGCTCGACGGCGCACGCCGCCCCTTACGCGCAGACCACGGCGCACAAATTGCTCAGTTACATCGAGCCGGCACAGCCGGACACGCTGATCGAATATCTCTTCGCCCGCTTCAACGACGACCCCGCGCTGCGCACCATCCCGGTGGTCAAGAACGGCCAACCGCTGGGGCTGATACAGCGCTACCACTTCTTCGACCGCTTCGCCAAGCCCTACCAGCGCGAACTGCACGGCAAGAAACCCTGCCAGGAACTGATCCAGAACGCGCCGCTGCTGGTGGAAAAGAGCATGCCCATCCAGGAACTCAGCCACTTCCTGGCCGAATCGGACGACCGGCATTTCGCCGACGGCTTCATCATCACCGAGAACAGCCGCTACATCGGCGTCGCCTCCGGCCAGGCGCTGCTGCGCGAACTGACACAGATGCAGCTGGAAGCCGCGCGCTACGCCAACCCGCTCACCCTGCTGCCGGGCAATGTGCCGATCAACGAACACATCGGCCGCCTGCTGCAGGCAAACACGCCCTTCGTCGCATGCTATTGCGACCTCGACCACTTCAAACCCTTCAACGACACCTACGGCTATCGCAAGGGCGACGAGATGATCCAACTCACCGGCCGCGTGCTGAGCTGGGCCTGCGACCCCAAGCTGGATTTCATCGGCCACGTCGGCGGCGACGATTTCATCCTGCTGATGCAGAGCCGCGACTGGCAGACGCGCTGCGAGCAGGCGCTGCGCTCGTTCGAGCAGGCCGCCTCGCTGATGTTCAGCGAGGATCACCTTAGCGCAGGCGGCTACACCAGCGAAGGGCGCGACGGCACGGTGAAGTTCCATCCGCTCAGCAGCCTGTCCATCGGCGCGATCAGAGTCGGCGCGGGCCAGTACCCCTCGCACCACGAAGTCTCCGCCGCCATGACGGACGCAAAAAAGATGGCCAAGAAGATCCAGGGCAACAGCATTTTTGTAGAGCAGCGATTATCCACCGTTCTGTGAAGGGATCGACATGAAGCGCAGCGTTCGCCAGTCAGCACTGTACGATGCAAACGGACAAGTCAGCATCCCCGTCTTGCTGATGTCCAAAGGATTCAACGCCACGCTCAGTTTCTTCTGCACCCTGTGCATCTTCTCGCTGGACTGAGCGCGCATGCCGCAACGAATCATCGCCCTGTTCCGGGCGCTCCGCCTTTCATTGCACATAGTCTACGGCCTGCTCATGGCCGTGATCTATCCGCACCTGCCGGCAGCCATGCGCCGCCGCATCCTGCGCAACTGGTCTGCCGATCTGCTCGGCATCTTCAACGTGCGACTGGAAGCCGTGGATCTGGGCACATTGCGTAACGGCCTCACCGTCAGCAACCACATCTCCTGGCTCGACATCTTCGTCTTGAACAGCGTGAAGCCGATGCGCTTCGTCGCCAAATCAGAAGTGCGGCGCTGGCCCGCCATCGGCTGGCTGTGCGCGCGTGCCGACACGCTGTTCATCGAACGCGGCAACGCGCGTGCTGCGGCACGCATCAACCGGCAGCTCGGCATGCTGATGCAGCAGGGCGAGTGCCTCGCTGTCTTCCCCGAAGGCACCAGCACCGACGGTGCGCAAGTGGCAAACTTCCACGCCTTGCTGCTGCAACCGGCCATCGACGCGCAGGTGCCGCTGCATCCCATCGCCATCCGCTATCAGGATGAAAACGGCGGGCGCAGCGCCGCCGCCGCCTACATCGACGACATTTCCTTCGGCACCTCGCTGTGGACGCTGCTTAACACACGCAAATTGCATGTGCGCCTGATGCCCGCACCGGCCCTGCACGCCGCGGACTTCGAGCGGCGCGCACTGGCGCAGCGCGCACATGAATCGATAGCGGCTGCACTGCAACAAGCCGAGTCACACAAGCTTCATATTGCTTTAACTCCCGCGCAACATTCGGACGATAACCTGCTCCCATCGACAACTTAGGAGTACGACGATGCTGGATCTAATCCGTCAGCAACAGAAACAGGAAGCCCCGCGCCGCCTCACTTTCAACATGGCACGTTCGGTGGCCGAGATCGCCGAAGCGCAGCGCATCCGCTACAAGGTGTTCGGCGAAGAGATGGGCGCCAACCTGCCCAGCGCCGACCTGGGACTGGACATCGACCGTTTCGACGAATATTGCGAGCACCTGCTGGTGCGCGACCACGGCAACGACAAAGTGGTCGGCACCTACCGCATCCTGCCGCCCGGGCAAGCGGTGAACGCTGGCAGCTATTACTCCGAGACCGAGTTCGACATCTCGCGTCTGGAGAACCTGCGCGACCGCATGGTGGAAGTGGGCCGCTCCTGCGTGCACCCCGACTACCGCGACGGCGCGACCATCACCCAGTTGTGGAGCGGCCTGGCCGACTACATCGGCAAACACAACCACGAATACCTGATCGGTTGCGCCAGCATCAGCATGGCCGACGGCGGCCACTACGCCGCCAGCGTGTACAACAAGGTGCACAAGCTGCACGCAGCCCCCGCCGAATACACCGTATTCCCGCATTGCCGCCTGCCGCTCGAATCGCTGCAGCAGGATCTGGAAGTCACCATCCCGCCGCTGATCAAAGGCTATCTGCGCCTCGGCGCCTACATCGCCGGCGAACCGGCATGGGACCCGGAATTCAACTGTGCCGACCTGTTCATCCTGATGCCGGTGTCGCGCATGAACGCGCGCTATGCCAAGCACTTCCTGAGAAAGGCGGCATAAAACTTCTTCATGGCACCTCCTCCCTTGCGCGCACGCTGTCTGGTGCGCGTTCTTTTTTGTGTATAGTTATCGGGCCTAAAAATGACAACGCTTCAGGAGCAAACTTTGCAAAGTCCCCACAAAGGAAAGACCGGTTTCGTACGCCTGTGGAACGCCTTCGGCTACTCCATCGCCGGCTTCCGCGCCGCCTATAAACATGAAGACGCGTTCCGCCAGGAAGTATGGCTCGCCATCGTGCTCGTCCCGCTCGCGCTGTGGCTGCCGGTGACGATGATTGCCAAGGCGCTGATGATCGGCAGCGTGCTGCTGGTCATCATCGTCGAGCTGCTCAACTCCGCCATCGAAGCCACGGTGGACCGCATCTCGCTGGAAAACCACGACCTCGCCAAACGCGCGAAAGACATCGGCAGCTCGGCCGTGCTGGTGAGCCTGATCAATGTCTGCGTGGTATGGGGTTTGGTACTGCTTGCAAAATAATCAAAAATTCATCCGGAGGATATTCAAATGGCAAAGATCAGCAAGCCCGAATACGAAGAGAAAGTGCGCTCACTCAGCAAAGAAGACGCGGAACGTTTGCTCTCCCGCATGAGCGGAAAGTTGCCCAAACGCCTGCACAAGGAAAAACTCACCCGCGAAGAAGCGCTCGCCATCCAGCTCGAAGTGGAAGACGAACAACTGCAAGAGTGGCGCAAGAACATGCAGGAAATCAACACCAATATCGAAGCAAAAGGCGACAGAAGAAAGACCGATTCGAAGGACAAGAAAGAAAAATAAGCACTTGCCATGCGCGGGGGCGGCGCAATGCCGCCCGTCCCCGCTTCACCCCGCTGAATAGTCAAACACGCTAGCCAGTTTCAACTCGCGCATCGTGGGACGTTTTTTGTCCTGATGCGTCGCCATGCGCCGCAGGATGTCGTCCAGATAATCCAGCGCCTTCAGGATGTACGGCCCTTTGTTCAGCATGATGCATTCGGCACGCTGTGCCATGGCCGCATCGGTGATCTCGGCCCGTGTGGGGATACCGTCGCGCACCAGCGTCTCCAGCACCTGGGTCGCCCAGATCACCGGCACATGCGCCGCCTCGCAGGTCCACAGTATCTCCTCCTGTATCTCTGCCATGCGCTGATAGCCGACCTCCACCGCCAGATCGCCGCGCGCGATCATCACCCCGCATGATGCGGCATGCATCACCTCCAGCAGCATACCGGGCAGATGCTCGAAACCGCGCCGCGTCTCGATCTTGAGCACGACACCCAAATGCATCGCACCCAGCCTGCGCATCTCGGCCAGCAATTCGCGCACATCCTCCTCGCTGCTGGCGAATGACAATGCGACGATGTCCGCGTGCGCCGCGATGAAACGCAGGTATTCCTTGTCCGGCGCACCCATCGCCGACAAGCGGAGTTCGCTATCCGGGAAGTTGATGCCTTTGTCGCAACGCAGCCTGACACCTTTTGCCCGTGCACTGGTAATACGCACCAGCAGCCCTTCATCGCGCTTCTCCACGATCACCGCACCGATCTTTCCGTCGTCCAGCCAGACCTGCTCTCCGACCTTCACCGACCCGAACACTTCCGGCAGGGTGCAGCCGATCTCTGCCGGTGCGACGACCTTGCCCTCGTCGTCGAATTTCGGCTGTCGGCCGAGGTTCTGGTCTGCGCGTATCAGCAGATGGTCGCCCATGTGCAGCAACAGTGCGCCATCGATCGGCGGGATGTTGCATATCTCGGTCTCGTATCCATCCCGCGTCTCCAGCGACTGTCCGCGATGTTCGAGTACGGTGCCGGACTTGACGAAGGTGGTCTGCGAACACTGCGCCCAGACGCCGTGCTGCTCCACCGACAAGACATGAAAGCAGCGGTCTCGGTCGGCGGTATCGATCAGACAGATGCTATCTCCCGCCGACAGGCGCGCCAGCCACTCGCCGTTCACAGACAGACTCACATCGGCCTCGTCCGGCACCTCGGATGCGGAATGCTCATCGCGCAACCAGATGCGCACCGGCGCGATCACATGCCCGTACACATCACGCCCGGGATGGATGCGCAAAACCTCCGGCCCCGGTTCCAGATGCCCCGTGCGCAGCTTCGGCCCCGGCAGATCCATCAGGATGCGGCAGCTCTTTCCCAACTTCCCTTCCGCACTGCGCAGATGGCGGATCATCGCCTCCCACTCGGCCGGTGTATCGTGTGCGCAATTGATGCGCATGCAATCCATGCCCTGCTTCAGGAATTCATACACCGGCACTTCATCCCCGGCGGCTTCTCTCGGCATCGTCACCAACAGGCGCACCTCGCGCCTGTTCTGCACCGGCCCCAGCAACGCGAGCGAGCGCTGCTGCAACAAGCCCCTTCCCCTCACGAAAGCCTCATCGATGCCGGTGCGTTTCCAATCGCGCCAGATATCGTTCGACAGCTTGTAGAGCAGGGCAAGCACCGCATCGATGCTTGCCATCACATGGGGTTCGGAACGCCCGAGGGAGGACAATCCCAGCTGAGTCAGACGCACCTGCAGATTACGCAAGTCATGCCTGCGCAGCGCGATGTAATGCATCAGATTCCGGGCACTCTCATGGCGGGCGGGTGGCAAGGCATACCAACGGTCCGAGGTAGACATCTCAAGATCGAGCAAGCTGAGGCGTATCAGTTCCAGATCGCTCAACAAAGAGATCAGCGCCGCTTTGTGAGACTGCGGGGACGGCATTTCATTTGTAACAATATCGCTCATGGAACGCACTTTATCCGGCGCGTGTTTCAATGCCATTTCACTTATATTTCAATAACATATTTCAGCCGACCACAAAATACTTTACATCCACCTCACATATGGCGCTTATGAACACGGGCCATGAAGCGCGCATCGATACTCGTCGTTGCACTGCCGCTGGCATTCGGTGCTGGCGTTCACCGAGTATCCTGGCGGAAGATTGACCTTCACCCAACTATCCGGCAAGTGCCTGCAAGCCACCCGGCTCGTCACCCGCCGACAGTCGCGGCACGCCCCCAAAGGCACTGGCTGCGGCCAGCGCGCGGAACCCCAACAGTCCGCACAGGAACTTGGTAAAATCGCGCGCCTTGCAGGAGGCCTCATTGGAAAACCCATACAACATCCTTGGCGTCTCGCCGACCGCTTCGACCGACGACATCAAGAAGGCATACCGCGCACTTGCCATGCGCCACCACCCGGACCGCAACCCCGACTCCAGCGCCGAACGCAGATTCAACGCGATCAAGAAGGCGTACGAGCTGCTGTCCGACCCGCAGAAGCGGGCGGAGTACAACTACCGCCTGAACAACCGCATCGTCGTCGACCCGGCGCAGGAAGCACAGAACCTGTGGGGCACCTTATTCACCCGTTGCGGCATCGAGCAGCCGCGCAGTGGCCGTTAAACATTTCAAGAAGACCACCATGAAAAGCATCCATCCGGAATTCCACTACCAGACCCGCGAACTCGGCGTCCAGATCAGCGACACACTTGGCGAGCCGCCCGACCGCAAGCGCTACGAGCGCGTCATCGCCTCCCTGATCGGCGAGTACGCCAATGGCACGGTGATCGACGATGTGAACATGCTGAGCTTCGCGCTGGCCGACCATCTGGTGTTCGGCGATGCAAAGGGCCTGATGGCCGAAGCGCGGGATTATGAAGAGGGCGATGCTGCCAAGGTGATGAAGCTGGTGTCCACCACCACCTCCACCGCCGGCGATGCGCTGGCCGCCGTGTTCGCCGCCGATCCGGAACTGGCGCGCAAGGCGGTCATCACCGCCTTCCTGTTCAAGAACAGCAAGGGCTGGAAGGAAGAGGACAACTCGCTCGCCGCCCTGCAGGAAGAGGAAGACAAAGCCAACGCCGACGAGGATGAGGACGAGTCCTACCACGGCGAGAACATCGAGCATCTGTTCGACACACGCGGAGACGGCAATGACTGACAAGCCCCAACTGCCTGCCATCCGGCAGCAAGTCACCGAACTGGTGCTGGCCGGTTCGCCCGAGCATGCGGAAGAAGCCATCAACGACACCGCCGAGAAATTCGGCGACCTCGCCGTGGTCGAAGTGCTGAGCGGGCTGGAACCGCAGGTCGCCTCGCTGCACCTGTCTTCCTTCGACGGCGGAAAAATGTCGCTGGCCACCCTGCTCATCCCGCCCCAAGCCTGGGCCGAGAGCCTGGCCTACTTCGCCGCCACCTGGGACGAAGACTGGATCGAGGACGAGCCGGAAGTGCTGGCCGAATCACTGTTCGCGCACATCCACGGCATGCTGTTCGGCACCGACGATGAAGAACGCCGCGCCGAGTTGCTCAACGCCGCACTGGCCACCGACTGGGGCACCACCGCCTTCGCCGTGCTGTTCTCCACCGCCGCCGAAGAGATCATCGAGATCGCCAACGACATCCACAACCTCGGTGCGCACCGCAGCGGCAGCACCACCTCCGACCATGACGTGATCCCCATGGCGCTGGAGATCGCGCGCACCAACGAAGAAGGATGGGACCGTATCCTGTTCGATATCTTCCCCGACTGGAAACCCGGCGAGAACGAACTTCACGCCGCCTCGGAAGAAGAGAGCGACGACGACATGGAAGACGAAGAGTCGCGCGAAAGCGAATTCGCCATGGGCCGCAGCACCAAGGAACTGCTGCTGCGCCTGCGCAAACAAGTGCCCAGCAAAGCCGCCACCCCGGCCAAGAAAGGCGCGCGTCCGAGCCTGGGCGAGGACATCTTCTCCTGATGAACATCACCAGCTACACCGCCCGCCCCCCCCAGCTCGTGCAAGCGCTGGAAGCGCTCGGCCAGCGTGCGGACAACCAGCAAGCCGCCGCCATCCTGCTCGACGAACTGTGCGGCATCACCGCGCTGGTCGCCAAAAAGTTCACCAACGACCGCACCGCCGAAGGCATCCACGAAGCGTTCCATCTCACAGTAGGCTGCATTTCGCTGGCCATCAGCCAGGCGGACATCGCCGACAGCGGCGACGCCAAGCTCTCCTTCCTGCTGCAGCACGGCGCTGAATACGTGTTCCAGATGGGCTTCCGCCGCATCAAGGACCTGTCCGCCCTGCCCTACACCACGTTCGTTTCCGATTTCGACAACGATCCCTTCGTGCAGCAGCGCAACCTGAAAGCCATCTTCATGGAGATATGCAGCGCCGACCCCGCCGCAACATGGTCGGGCGATGCCGTGTATCAGAACGAGCTGGTGGACCGGCAGCGCAACCAGCACATCATCGCCTGCGGAAAATGGCTGCGCAAACACAACGCCGCAGGCGCGGTGCGCGATTCCGAGATGGACGCCAACGCCGCCATCACCGTGGCCGTGCTGTTCGCGCTCTCCGGCGACGGCCGCATCGTCGCGCGCACCGCGCAACGGGAACTGGAACAACTGATCGCCCGCATCCGCGACAACAAACCCGACGTCGATGCCAGTTGGAACACCTTCCTGGAAAAGATCCCGCCCGAATACCAGCCCCTGCTGCGCGAGCGCATGGAACAACTGCGCGGCACCATCGTGAAGAAGCTATACGGCAGATCCAAAGCCAAGGCCTTGCTCACCGACCTGCAAGACCAATACATCGGCAGCGAGCAGGACATCGACTACGCCTGACGCGGCGCACAGCGCACCTGCCACTTGGCTATAATGCGCCCATATTCAACAGGACGAGCACCGTGCGCCCCTCGATAGCCTTGCAACAACACCGCGACGAAGTCCGTCGCATCGTACTCAGCCACAGCGTGGCCGGGGTGCGCGTGTTCGGCTCGGCATTGCACGGTGACGATGCCGAAGGCAGCGACCTCGACCTGCTGGTAGAGCCGACCAGCGAAACCACGCTGTTCGACATCGCCAAGATACAGATCGAAGTCGCGCGGTTGCTCAACGTCAGCGTGGACGTCCTCACTCCCAATGCCCTGCCCGACAAATTCCGCGCCCAAGTCATGAGCGAAGCGGTCCCGGTATGAGCAAGTCCGATCCATTACGCATCCCGGACTATCTCAACTACATCATCGAAGCGATCAAGCGCATCGATCACTATCTGTCAGACACCGATGAGGTGGCATTCCTGAACGATCAAAAGACGCAGTATGCCGTCATCCGCAACTTCGAAATCATCGGTGAAGCCGCGCACAACATCGAACGCAGGCATGCCGCATTTGCCAGCCCCCCCCCCCGAGATCCCTTGGGCCGTCATCTACGCCATGCGTAACCGTGTCGCACACGGCTATTTCAAAGTCGACCTGGAAATGGCGTGGAAGACCATACACACTGACCTGCCGGAACTACATGAACAGATCAAGCAGTTGCTGAGCGAAATCTGACTCGGTCAGCCACTTCGCTGACATTCAAACCATCACAACTTATTCTTCCTGAAAGGAAGCCCGCCCCATCATGTCCAACCAAGAACCCACCCCCGCCAAGCCTGCCCTCTATAGTGGACCCATCCGTCAAGACAGAATTCAGTCTAGTTTAAGCTGGTCT
>WOZO01000146.1 GCA_011620315.1 Sideroxydans sp.
GACAGACCAGCTTAAACTAGACTGAATTCTGTCTTGACGGATGGGTCCACCATAGTATGGAAAATCTGAGCCGTAGCGAGAAACTGCGCATGATAGATGTGCCGGGGTTGACTGGGTACGGGATGCCGCCAAGTTATCGCTACTCGATACCGAACTGGATACTTAGCCCATGCTGACCGCCCAAGACTGGCTCGCCAGAATCCATGCGCTGAACATCGAGCGCCCCATGCGCATCATGAATGTGTGCGGCGGACATGAGCGTTCCATCTCCATGGCCGGTTTGCGCACGGCTTTACCCAAGCACGTCCAACTGATCGCCGGTCCCGGTTGTCCGGTGTGCGTGTGCCCGGAAGAGGATGTGTATCAGGCGATCCAGTTGGCCGTGCATGCGAACGTGATTCTGGTCGCGTTCGGCGACATGCTGCGCGTGCCCGTAAATGTGGCGAAGGGCGCGTTGCGTTCGTTGGAGCAGGCCAAGGCGGCGGGTGCGGATGTGCGGCCTATCGCCAGTCCGCGCGAGGCGGTGCAGATCGCGCAGCAGAATCCCGAGCGACAGGTGGTGTTCTTCGCTGCCGGGTTCGAGACCACCATGGCACCGGTCGCGGCGATGTTGCTGGAAGGCGTGCCGGACAATCTCTCTTTGTTGCTGTCGGGGCGACTCACCTGGCCGGCCGTCGCCATGTTGCTCGATTCCGGCGAGGCGGGCTTCCATGCACTGGTCGCGCCCGGCCATGTGGCGACGGTGATGGGGCCGGAAGAGTGGGGCTTTGTGGTCGAGCAGCATCATATGCCTGCCGCCGTGGCGGGATTCACGCCGGTGTCCTTGCTGGCGGCGATGTATTCCGTGTTGCGCCAACTCATCGAAGACAAACGCTTCCTTGATAACTGCTATCCCGAACTGGTGAAGCCGGAAGGTAATCCGGTCGCGCGCAGACATCTGGCGCAGGCGTTCGAGGTGACCGATGCCAACTGGCGCGGCATCGGCATCATCCCCGCATCGGGCTACGCACTCGCGCCGACCTATGCCGCGCACGATGCCCGTTTGCGTTTTCCCGACTTCAACGATGCAGAGCGCAAACGCGCCGGGCAGATGCCGCCGGGCTGCGATTGCGCGCGCGTGGTGTTGGGCCGTATCAACCCTGACCAATGCAAACTCTATGGCACGGCCTGCACGCCGAAGTATCCGGTGGGGCCGTGCATGGTGTCGGACGAGGGCGCATGCCGCATCTGGTGGTCGACCGGCATCCGGGCGGCGGCGCATGCCTGAGGCACGGCGCTGGATACTGACGGGCAGGGTGCAAGGCGTCGGTTTCCGGCCTTTCGTCTACCTGCTGGCGCAGCGCTTCGCCATCAAGGGCGTGGTGCAGAATCAGCTCGGGCAGGTGATGGTGGAGGCGGAAGGTGAGGTTGCAGCGCTGGATGATTTCTCCGCTGCGCTGATCACCGATGCACCGCCGCTGTCGCGCCCGCACGTCGCCGCTGTCGCAACCCTCCCGCTGCATGGCTACACCTCGTTCGAGATACTGGAAAGCGCCAGCGGCAGCGAGACACACATCCACGTGCCGCCCGATCTGTATCTGTGCGCAGACTGCCAGCGCGAGATGAACGCGCCGCAGAACAGGCGTTACCACTATCCCTTCATCAACTGCACGCAATGCGGGCCGCGCTACACGCTGATCACACGCATGCCGTACGACCGCGCCAATACCACCATGGCGGCATTCGCGTTGTGTGCGGCTTGCCGTGCCGAATACGAAGACCCGGCGAATCGACGCTTCCATGCCGAGCCGGTCGCCTGTCCGCAGTGCGGGCCGCAACTGGAATTCGTGTCAGGCGATGTGCGGCTGCAACGCGAGGCCGCACTGGATGCCTGCATCGCAGCCTTGCGTCGTGGCGACATCGTGGCCGTGAAAGGCATAGGCGGTTATCACCTGATGTGTGATGCGACGAACGCAGCGGCTATCGAAAGATTGCGTACACGCAAACACCGGCCGCACAAGGCGCTGGCGGTGATGTTCAAGGATATGGCGGTGGTGCGTGCAGAACTGGAAGTCGATACGCAGGAGGAAGCGGCGTTGCACGATGCCGCACGCCCCATCGTGTTGGTGCGTCGTCGTGCGGATGCCAAATTACCCGAGGGGATCGCGCCGGGATTGCGCGAGGTCGGTGCGATGCTGCCTTATAGTCCTTTGCATCATCTACTGCTGGGGGCGCTGGATGCGCCGCTGATTGCGACCTCGGCCAACCTCAGCGGCGAACCGGTGCTGACCGAAGGCGCTGAAGTGGAAACAAGACTGAGCAAAGTGGCGGATGCCTTCCTGCATCACGACCGACCCATCGCGCGACCGGCGGACGATGCGGTGTTGTGCATCATCGCCGGACAAGCGCGTTTGATCCGCACCGGACGCGGCATCGCGCCTGTCGAGATCGATCTGCCGTTCGAATTCTCCACACCGACGCTGGCCGTCGGCGGACACATGAAGAACACCATCGCGCTGGGCTGGGGCAGTCGCGCCGTGTTGTCGCCGCACATCGGCGATCTGGATGCGCCGCACAGCTTGCAAGTGTTCGAGCAGGTCATTGCCGACCTGCAGCGTCTGTATGGCGTCACGGCGCAAGCCATCGTGTGCGATGCGCATCCGCATTACGCCAGCAGTCGCTGGGCGGCGAAGCAGGGGCTGCCCGTGCAAACGGTCTGGCATCATCACGCGCACGCCGCCGCGCTGGCACTGGAACATGGCGCGGACAAGCGCTGGCTCACTTTCACCTGGGACGGTGTCGGGCTGGGCGAGGATGGCACGCTGTGGGGTGGCGAGACGCTGCACGGGCGCGTCGGCGACTGGCAACGTGTGGCCTACCTGCGCCCATTCAGATTACCCGGCGGCGACAAGGCCGCGCGCGAACCCTGGCGTTCGGCGGCGGGATTGTACTGGGAGACGGGCACGGACAGCGCCTTTCCTGTGGATGACATCAGCCTGCTGCACACGGCCTGGCAACGCGGCATCAACGCGCCGCAGACTAGCGCGGCAGGCCGCTTGTTTGACGGCGCGGCGCATCTGCTCGGCTTGATCGCTCATGCGAGTTACGAAGGGCAGGGCGGCCTGTTGCTGGAGCAGGTTGCAAGTGGCGAGGCGGAAGCCATCGTGCTGCCGCTGCATGAAGATGCACAAGGTGCGCTGGTCGTCGACTGGCAACCGCTGCTCGCCGCGATGCTGCGCAAAGATATTCCGGTCGCCACGCGAGCGATGACTTTCCATCGCAGTCTGGCGCACAGCATCGTGCTGCAGGCGCAACGACTGCACGCGCAGCAACCCTTTGATGCAGTGGGACTGAGCGGTGGCGTGTTTCAGAATAAGTTGCTGGCGGAGCTGGCGCTTGAAGGATTGCGGCAGGCAGGGTTCGATGCGTATCTTCCGCAGCAGATACCATGCAATGATGGCGGCCTCGCCTTGGGACAATTGATGGAAGCAGGGTGCAAACATGGATGAGACACATATCAGTCTGGCGCACGGCAACGGCGGGCGCTACATGCGCGAACTGATCGACGAACTGTTCGCGCGCCATCTGCACAATCCGCTGCTGAACGTGCAGGTGGATGCGGCATCGCTGCCGCACATGGACGGTGTGCTGATGATGACCACCGACGGCTTCACTGTGCAGCCGCTGGAATTCCCCGGCGGCAGCATCGGCTCGCTGGCGGTGCACGGTACGGTGAACGACCTCGCGGTATCGGGCGCGACACCGCGCTATCTCACATTGAACGCCTTCATCGAGGAAGGCATGGAGATCGCGCAACTGGAACGCATCGTCGCCGACTTGGCGCTCGCCGCGCGCGAGGCGAATGTGGCGGTAGTGGCGGGCGATACCAAGGTGTTGCGGCGCGGCGAGGGTGGCGGTCTGTATCTCGCCACCACCGGCATCGGTGTGCGGCCTGCGGAAGTGAAGCTGGGGCTGGATCGCATCCGCGACGGCGATGCCATCCTGGTCAGCGGGCCGGTGGGCGACCACGGCATCGCGGTGCTGCTGGCGCGCGAACAGTTCGGACTGAGCGGTGAACTGCAATCCGATGCGGCCAGCGTGTTCCCGCTGGCACAGGCGCTGTTGCCGTTAAGTGGCCTGCGTTTCATGCGCGACCCCACACGCGGCGGACTGGCCACCGTGATGCACGAGATCTGCCGCGCCACGGACATGCAGGTATTGCTGCAGCAACCCGCCATCCCGGTGCGCGAGCAGGTGAGTTCGGTGTGCGAGATGCTGGGCTACGACGCGATGTTCCTCGCCTGCGAAGGGCGGCTGGTTGCGGTGGTGGATGCCACGCAGACGGACGCGGCGCTGGCTGCGCTGCAAGCGCTGCCGCAAGGGCAGGGGGCTGCCATCATCGGCAGGGTGCAGGCGGGGCGCGCGCAAGTGGTGCTGGAGACCGAGTTCGGCGGGCAGCGGCTGATAGAAGAACTGGAAGACGACCCGCTGCCGCGCATCTGCTGATGCGCTACATCATGCTGCCGAAGGACATGTCCATGGTGTGCGGCGGCAAGGGCAAACCGGCAATGCGACTTGCCTGACCGACCGGCCCGCGCGGGAACAGTTCATAGAGATGTCCGCGTCCGTGCGTTTCACAGAATCGTTCTTCCAGGTCGCTCAGCACGTCCCGTGCGCTGTCCTCGTTGCCGCGCTGCCGGTAACGTTCGCGCAAATAGAAGAGGACTTCCCAATGTTCTTCGTTCAGCTCGATCCCTTCGAGCGCCGCTTCGCGATTGGCGTGTTGCGGTGACCACGCTTCAAGCTCGGTCATGTGGCCTTCAGGATCGTGTTCGTAACGCTGCGGATCGCGGATGGATTTGTTGATATCGAGCATGATGATTCCTCCGGCTGACTGGGGCGGACAGGACGCCCGCCGCTGACGACAACTTTAGACTCTTGAGTATTCCTGTCAACATTTCGCGTCGCAGGGTTATCGGGGGGCTGGGAATGATTTTGGGGGATGGGGCTGGGGACTGTTTTTCGGCCAAGAGACGCTGGGGAATTGCTGAGAAGGCTGCTTGAGAATTCTAAAGGGTGGTCCGCTTCACTTCAGCCAGTCCGTATTTGCGCGCCACTTGAATACCCGCGAGTCCACAGTCCAAAAGTGGGAAACTGGCCAGAAGCGCCCAAGCGGAATGGCGCTTCGGTTATTGAGTGTGGTCGAAAAGAACGGTTTGGAAGTGCTCGTTTGAGTATTGCCGATTCCCCACAAATATGACGGTCGCTTCCCAAACAGTTGCGGCCATGCTGGCTGATGGGGGCATCACGACGGAGATCGGCCAGAAACGGACATCGGTAGCGGCCTTCAGGAATTTCCCTCGCGCATTGCCGCGCGCGTAAGACGGTCGAAGCCGAGGGTGGATTGCTTGTCGATGTCCAGATATTGGTCGGTGACGTCTGTATGTGTGGCGATTTTGTTGCTGCTGCACCAGGTGTTCCAGGCGGTTTTGCCGGCAGGGTAGTTGCCGGGCAGGCCGACGAGTTTGTAGAGGCGGCCGCTGCGGGTGGTGACGGTCATGTTGTGGGCGTCGAACTCGCCGATGGCGCTGGAGGTGCGGGCGAAGTTGTGGGTGACGTCGTGGCCGTGTACATGATGGCTGCGTGCTCCTTGACTGGTGGTAATCTCCATCACGCACCAGCGCCGCAAGGTGACTTCGCGCGATTCTTCCGGGACATTTCTGACAGCCATTGCAACCTTTCCATTCGATGCCAAGATTTTCTACGGGTGCTATCTTAACGGAGCACTGGGTAGACCAGCCAGTTTGTGCAGGCTGTCACTGCGGTTTTTGAAGGTCGTGTTGTATGCATCGAACCGGACCGGGCGGCGTTTGAACGAAAAAAGCACGCGATATTAAGCGTGCAATCCATAATCAAACACCCGGTAACCGCGCGACCTTTCCGGCTCGCGCGGCTGGACATCAGTGCTAATGACTTCAGGGCTTCTTGGGCGTGGCGTAGGGCACTTCTTTCTGGATCGGCTCCCAGGTGGTTTCATAACCTACAAAGAACTGTCCCGGTACGATCTCTTTCTGACGGGTGGTTACGCGGAATGTGTGGCCATCCGGAACCTTGGGCCGGCAGAACTGTTTCTTTTCTTCACTCATGGTTCTATCTCCTTTGGTCGTTGCAAACTGTTGCTCGTAGCGGGAGGCATATCGAAGCAGGCCCCTCCCGGGCGGCCGCAAACTTGTTCATTTGCGCGTGTAATGGGCCTTGTGGGGTATTACATGCCGCACGCCCCCTTGGGGTTTTTCAACGTCCCCTTGGTAGCGGGGGATGATGTGGATATGCACGTGAAAGATGCTTTGTCCGGCCACCTGCCCCACGTTGACGCCGATGTTGTAGCCATCCGGTTTGAACTCTTCGTCGATGAGTCTTTTTTCCTCTTTGATGAGGTGCATGCAGGCGGCAACTTCTTCCGCGGTCAGGTCGAAAAAACTGGCGACATGCCGGCGCGGGATGACCAGCGTGTGTCCCGGACTGGTCGGGTAAGTATCGCGCGCACTGAAGGCAAGTTCATGCTGAATCGACACCCCGCGCGGATCTTTGCAGAACAGGCACGGATCGTTGGGGTTGCGTTTCATTTCTTGTGTGGCTTCAGTCGGCAACGGCACACCTCTTTCTGTACGTTATACTCGGACCAAGAAAATCATCGACGAGGACATCATCGTGGCATCGAACAAAGGACGGGCTTACTTTGCATTGCTTGGCTACCATTTCAACCCCGACGACGTCACGCGTCTGCTGGGAGTAGAACCCACCACGGTGAATGCTGCCGGCGCATATAGCGGGCTGGACAAGCCCGTGATCAGTTCCTGGGAGCTGTCCACGGAGACGGTTGCCGGAGAGGTGGATGTATTCGCTTTGACGGACAGCCTCGTCAAACAACTGGAACCGCTCAAGGAAAAGATCGTTGGCGTCTGCAAGAGCCACAATCTGTCTCCGCGCCTGGGCGTGGCGCTAACCTTGTCCATCGACAAGGGCGCAGCCAGCCCGGAAGTCGGCTTCGGCGCGCGCACCATCCGTTTTCTGGCGGATACCGGCTCTTTCATCGAGGTGGATAACAAACTGTCCGGGCGGGTCTGAGCCATTCTTTACCCCACAATCTGACTGCTTGAAGCCGTCTGCGCCAGTTTAAGTTGTTCTTCGCAATGCCTTAAGCAGAGCGGCTGAAGCGCGTGACGGAAGCATTCGATGATCACTTCGAATTCATCGGCCATCTCTTCCGCAAGCGCGGCATCGTTGGTCAATTGTGCCAGCGCATTCTGTGCTGTCGCCTTGTTCACGCGGCAGATGACGGACACATGGATGGGCAGTTGCTGTTCCATGCCGACCGTCAATGCCTTTTCGTAGGAGTTGATCGCTTCTTTCAACCGGTCCGGGTTCGCTTCCGACTCGCCCAGATGGTGCAAGGTGACGCCCCGGTTGTTATGGGTGGCGGTCAGTTCCAGTGCATGATCGTCCGCGTTGAGTGCGGCCAGTGCATTCTTGTAGGCGACCACGGACTTTTGCAGTTGACGGTTGCCTTTGAGCTGGATGCCGTGGGTGTACAAGGCCGCGCCGAGCTGCTGCATGGTCTGCATCCACGCTTCCGGATGCGCTTCCCGTGTCCAGACCAGCAAGGCGTTGGTATACGCATCCACCGCGAGCTTGAGCGGGTTGGTCTCTTCCTGCAAGCGGCCCAGCGCCTGGTTGGCCGTGCCCAGGTTGTATTGCGTGGCCGCCCATTCCTGCGGTGACGCTTCCTGAGTGTAGATTTCCAATGCCTGTTCGAAATACTGCACGGCCTGTGCGAACAAGGCCGCGTCTCTGCGCTGCTGGCCCAGTGCGGCGAGGATGTTGCCTAGCTTGTTCAGTGTCTCCGCGCACGGAGAGGTAGCCAGCGATGCCTCCAGCGCTTCGCGCAGGCGCTCGAAGATGCGGGTGCTGTAGCGGTGCTGCTCGTAATTGCCGCGCGTGAAACGAAAGTTGTCCGCGACGGCGACTTGCGTATCCGGCATGGCCGCTGCTGCTTCTTGTTCACTCAGCAAGCAGAGCCCATCCGCAATGGCGCGTTCCAGTGCCTTGTTCGCGGGGTAGAGGAGGTAGAAGGTAGAGCGCTTCATTGTGCCCGTTCGAGTATCTCGTTCAATTCCGGATCGGCGCCGACCGCGCCGCCAAGATCGATCTCTTCTTCGGTCGCTTCGCGTATCGACAGGACTTCCAGCATGAACGTGACTTCCCGGCCGCAAAGGGGGTTGTTGCCGTCCACGGTCAATGTCTTGTCGTCGAAGCGGGTGACGATGAAGTTCCTCGGCTCGCCCTTTTCGTTTTCCATGGTGATGGTCATGCCGATCTCGCGGTATTCCTCCGGCACGTTCTCGATGCGGTCGGTGAATACCAGCGATTCGTCCCGCTCGCCGTATAGCAGTCTGGTGTCGACCGGCACTTCGATGATGTCGCCGACTTTCTTGCCGTACAGGGCCTTGGTCACGTCCTCGGACATCACGTCGTTCACGCCGTGCACATAGCCCAGCGGATAGTCCACGGTGACCAGCATGTCGCCGGTTTTGTTGTCGATGATCTTGTAGTTCAGCTCAACGAATTTTTCGTCTTCAATCGTATCTGACATATTGAATCTTTATCCTAGAAAAGGCAGTTGTCCACGAAAGACACGAAATGGGTTAAGCAGGCATTTCGCCGCAAGGCGAAAGCTCGCAAAAAACACGAACAAATTCAAATGCATGCTTTGGCGAATCTTTTCACCCGATGGGTGTCACGCAAACTTTATTTACTTCATGTTTTATTTCGTGATTTTCGTGTTTTTCGTGGACGAAAGGTGGTTTTAAGGTTTATGAAAGCATGTCTTAAAAAATGGTCGCGCCAAAGATTCTCACCTTGTCTTTTTCGTAACCCAGCACCAGCCTTCCCAGCCATTCGCCGGGTTTCTTCGTGCTGCGCTGTTTGTACAGCACGGTGACATGTTCTCCGCGACGGATGATGCCCAGATACTCGTAGTCGGGAGACAGATTCTTGGCCAGTTCGCTGCGGGCGAACTGCTTGCCCATCTCGACTTCGTTCGCGCCAGCGATCAAGGTGCTCGAAAATTGACGCGTGAATGCGCCGTAGTTGCCTTCATTCGAGTATTTGACCAGATCCGCCCACGCCGGGTGTGCGAGTTCCAGTATCTCTTCATCCGTCTTATCAATGATATTCATCAACCCAACTCCATTCCTGCGCAAGAGATAAAAAGAGGACCAACATAAGGATGCCGACCCTCTTCAATGTACTACCAAGTTGCCGCAAATATCTTTGCGTAAGCCTGATTTTACAAAACCGGAAATCAAGCCTGCGTTTTTCTAGTGTTGGTCTGTCGGCGGCGCTTTCTCCACATCGCCTACCAAGTGGTATAGCGGTGCTTTTTCCATCGTGTACTCGCCGGTCTTGGGATCGCGGCGGGAAACGGTCAGCACGTGCCAGTTCTGGTCGTCCAGCTTCATCACGTCACCACGGTAGTAATAACCGGGCCAGCGCGTCTCCTTGCGGAACAGGGTGTGATGGAACACGCTTTCCGAAGTCAGGAAGCGGTGCTTCAGTTCCCATGCGCGCAGCAGTTCGTGGATGTCGGAAGCGGCGACCTTCTCCAGGTCTTCACCCAGGATGGACATCTTTTTCAGACCGATGTTGAGCAGCTTGTCGTTGGTCATGTAGTTGACGCCGAAACCGCCGCAGTACTCGTCCATCAGCTTCTGCAAACGGTCCAGCCCCTGTCTCGGATTGATGAAGTTGGGATTGACGCTGCCGGCCACCACTTCGTTGCTGAACACGCGGTAGGTTTCCAGCGGCTTGTAGATCTGCTCGCGGCGACGGGCGATCTGCGCGTCGGAGACACGGATGCCTTCCGCTTTGCCGTCGTCGATGTATTTGCAGGCAGCCTTGGCAGCCAGACGACCTTCGGTGAAGGAACCCGAAGAGAAGGCGTGCGGCGTGCCGCCCACCGCATCGCCCGCGCCGAACAGACCTTCGATGGTGGTCATGCGGTTGTAACCCCAGAAATATTCTTCCGGAGAAATATCCTCCGGACCGGAACACCAGGCACCGCAACCGGTGGCATGCGAACCCATCACATAAGGCTCGGAGGTGGTCAGCTCGGGATTCTCGTATTTTGGATCCACGTCGGTGGCGGCCCACAGCACCGCCTGACCCACGGTCATGCCGAGGAAGTTGTGCCAGCCGATCTCTTCCAGATGCGGGTCCTGGAAGGCTTCCATGGTGACCATGTGGATCGGGCCGCGACCGGCATTCACCTCGTTGATCATGGCATGGTTGCGCAGACAGGTCGGGATGGGGCGGTGCGTACGGTGCGACACTTCCGGATCCAGATATTCCTTGCCGACCATCTTCTGCAGGTCCGGGAACCACTTGGATTCGAACTCTTCACCGTAGCCATTCTGGGTATATGTCTTGAGGTGCAGGAAATAGGCGCCGACAGGACCGTAACCGTCCTTGAAGCGGGCCAGCACGATGCGGTTTTCCATCTGGGTCATCTTTGCGCCGGCTTCGATCATCAGGCCGTAGGCGGAACCGGAAGACCACGGTGCGTACCAGACACGCCCCGCACCTTCGCCGATAGAACGCGGCTTGAAGATGTTGGAAGCGCCGCCGGCGCCGCAGATCACGGTCTTGGACTTGAACACGTGGTAGTTGCCCGTGCGCACATTGAAGCCCACGGCACCGGCGACACGGTTGTCCTTGGATTCATCCATCAGCAGGTGCGTCACGCAGATGCGGTTGAACACCTTGTCCGCCGACTTCTTGGCCGCTTCGGCAACGATAGGCTTGTAGGATTCGCCGTGTATCATGATCTGCCAGCGCCCTTCGCGCAGATACGAACCCTTCTTCTCGTTGCGCATGATGGGCAGGCCCCACTCTTCGAAGTTGTGCACGGTGGAATCCACGTGACGCGCCATGTCGAACAGCAGGTCTTCGCGCACCATGCCCATCAGGTCGATACGCGCATAGCGCACATGATCTTCCGGATTGTTCTCGCCGAAGCGCGTGCCCATGTAGCAGTTGATCGCATACAGGCCCTGGGCGACCGCGCCGGAGCGCATGATGTTCGCTTTTTCGGCGATGACGATTTTCTTGTTCTGTCCCCAATACCTTGCCTCGAATGCCGCACCGGTGCCGCCCAATCCGGCACCGACGACCAGGATGTCGATATTGTCTTCAATGATAGTCGAGTAGCTCATCAGTATTGCACTCCCTTTTTGATTTCCAGACCATTGGATTCCAGTGTGTGCAGACCACCGTCATCCATACGGATATATTTCGGTTCGTTGAACAACAGTTGGCTGTCGCGCATCTCCTTGCTGGGGGCGGGCACTTTGCCGAGGTCCGGTGTCGCCGAGCCCCAGGGTTTGGTGGTGATGGGGGCCAGCAGCTCCATGTCTTTCTTGCCGTTGCGGAACTTGATGCGCCAGGCGATGGTGCCTTTCTCTTCGTCGCGGATCACGCGTACCGAGTGGCCCAGCGGCGCGAAGTCGGCATAGCCGCGCACGTCGATGGCCTGGTGCGGGCAGGCTTTCACGCAGGAGTAGCACTCCCAGCACATGTTGGGTTCGATGTTGTAAGCGCGACGCAGCTTCTTGTCGATGTGCATGATGTCGGACGGGCAGATGTCCACGCATTCACCACAGCCGTCGCAACGGGTCATATATACAAAGGTTGGCATGATCTATTCCTTATGGATGATGTCGGGTCGGTATCAATAGTGTTTGGCGCGTTCCGCCTTGATGCACAGCCCCATGTTGGGCGGGTTCTTGCCCATGTACATCGGCACATCGGGGAACTTGGCGTGCACTGCGGGATCGGTCAGGTCATAGTCGGGCGGCAGGTTCTCGCGACCGCCGTCGGCCATGATCACGCGCTTCTGGAAAGCCGCAGCCGGCTTGAAGAACATGTGCGCGAACTTGGACCAGTACACGCCGCCGAACAGCATGGTGCTGGACAGGATGAACAGGACGAACAGCAGGTTCAGGCCACCGCCGTTGTATGACCAGAGCAGGGCGAAGGTCGAGGTGGCCAGCACCGAGACGATGAACAGGTCGGCGCGCTCGAAGCGGAAAACGGGCAGACCTTCCGCAGCCACGTCGACGCGGATCGCGAACCAGAACCAGTAGCCGCCGACGGCCAGCATCAGTGCGCCGATATGCCACAGTTGCGGCAGCAGGGTGGAGGTGGTGCCCGGCGAGAAGATCATGAGCGCGGTGCTCAGCACGAACAGCATGAAGCCGTACATCATCAGCAGGTGGGACATCCGGCGTTGCGGGTTGCTGAATTCGCCGGCGGTCATCACTTCGTTGGTCAGCACACCGACGGCCATCGCGACCTTTTCACCGCCGCTCACTTCGCGCTTGGCACTCTTCTGCGCCTTCTTCGCGTTCTCGAAGAAATACTTCGCGCTCTTCTTGTGCAGCATGTCGAGTATCGTCCCGCCCATGACCAGTAGCACCATGAGAATGATATAGCCCTGCATCATCGCGGGGGAGATGACTTCGGTAAGTGAGGCAAAGGGGTTGCTCGTGAACATCAGTTTCTCCTCATTGAATTAATAGTCTCGGGAAATCGGTGAATCGTTCGGTCGTTCATCAGCTATTCAATCCTGCATAGTATTTGCGCAAAATCTCCAGCACTTCGGGACGACTGAACTCCGCGGGGACTTCTTCGCCTTCCGAGAGCATCTTGCGCAATTGGGTACCGGACACTTGCAGGCGGTCGGCATCGGAGTGCGGGCAGGTGCGGGCCGAGGCCATGCCGCCGCATTTGTAGCACCAGAAGGAAACATCGATCTTCAGTGCCTGGGTCTCCAGTGCGTTTTTGGGGATCTTGTCGAAGATGTGGTGCGCGTCGAACGGGCCGTAGTATTTGCCCACGCCGGCATGGTCACGGCCGACGATCAGGTGCGAGCAGCCGTAGTTCTGGCGGAACAGGGCATGCAGCAGGGCTTCGCGCGGGCCGGCATAGCGCATGTCCAGCGGATAGCCCGACTGCACCACGGTCTTGCCGACGAAGTAGTTCTTGGTCAGCGCGATGATGGCATGGGTGCGCACCTCGGCCGGGATGTCGCCCGGTTTGAGATTGCCGAGCAGGGAATGGATCATCACGCCGTCGCACACTTCGATGGCGATCTTGGCCAGATACTCGTGCGAGCGGTGCATGGGGTTGCGCGTCTGGAACGCGGCGACCTTGCTCCAGCCCATCTCGGTGAACAGCGCGCGCGTCTCTTTCGGTGTCATGTACATCGCGCCGTATTTCTGCGGGAAGCCGCCTTGCGACAACACTTTCACCGGCCCGGCCAGATTCACTTCGCCCTGTTCCATCACCATCTTCACGCCGGGGTGCTCGATGTCGGTGGTGCCGAACACGGTGGCGCATTCGTGCGCTTTGTCGATGGTGTATTTCTCGGTCACCTGCATGGTGGCGAGGATGCTGTCGTCGTCAGGATCGACCAGCGCGATCATGTTGCCGGTGGGGATGGCATCGGCAGCGGACTTGCCGGTGGAGAGGGTGATGGGGATGGGCCAGAACAGGCCGTTGGTGAGCTTCATGCCGTCGCATACGCCTTGCCAGTCGGCGTGACTCATAAAACCATCCAGCGGTGTGAAACCGCCGATGCCGAGCATGATGAGATCGCCTTTTTCACGCGAACTCACGGTTACTTTTGGGTAACTGCGTGCTCTGTTTAACTCTGCGATCAGATCTTCGCCAACTAACAACAGCGGTTTCAGATCGCCCCCGCCATGCGGGTTTACCAATGCCATACAGCCTCCCTGATACGGTGTAGCGACGGATGGAATTACATGCAAATTTCAGGTGCGCACAGTAGAGGAACATTACGTG
>WOZO01000083.1 GCA_011620315.1 Sideroxydans sp.
CAACGGGGCGGGGGCATCCGGTTTTTCAACCGCAGGGGGAAAAATGCCTCAGAAGGATTTCACATATCCCTGCAACACACAAATTTCATTGAGCTAAGCCGTGCAAAATATCACTGAATAAGAATATTTCATTCATTTACAAACTAAACCTATTGTATTACATGCAAAGCTAGTAAATAGATAAACTATTTATTTCTTAAGTAATCTCAGAATGAAAAACTCATTAATCTTCGCCCTGGTCACAGTTGCCGCCACCAGCCTCCAGGCAGCAAGTTTTGAAGACCACGCACGGGTGCTCGATGTGCAGGAGCGCTACAGCGGAAATTCTTCAAATTCTGGATCGCGCACCGTCTGCGAACCTGTCCAGCAAACGCCATCAAACGAATATGGAGCTGGAACCGCAATCGGCGCCCTGGCTGGCGGTCTTGTTGGCAGTCAGGTAGGGAAAGGCAATGGACGTATCGCAGGAGCTGCCGTCGGCGCTGCAACAGGCGCAATGGCCGGGCACTATGTTGAAGGCCGGAACCGCCAACCGCAGCAACGGTGCTACCAAACGAGTGAGGGTTATGGGAACGGCTACAACAATGCAGGACAACGACGCGCCACCGGCTACACCGTCACCTACGAGTACGCTGGCCGGACATTCACCGAATACCGCAACCGCCCGCCGACAGGAGACACAATCAAAGTTCGGGTGAATGTCGTCCCAAACTAAGATGCCTGTAAGCCGCCAAGAGGCCTCAGAAGCACTTGAGGACTTCAAGCGCGAATACACAGGGCTCTCCCAAATCAAATATGTCTTGCTTGAAAACAAGAAGGATTTTCATGACCACTACGGAACCAAGGCCGAGAGAGCCGTCCAGGCCTGGGCGGGAAAGCTCGGCGCCTACTCCAGAAGCACCCGCACCATTGCCCTGGCCCTTGCCGCCCACGATGACAAATCGGAAATTGCGGCCACCCTCGCCCACGAAGGAATTGGACATTCCGGCATCAATACTTTCTCAGGTGCAGAAAAACGAGGGTTGATCGACGCGCTCATTGAATCCAAGAAGCATCCCGGCGCTTTGCGGGATTCGTACTGGAAAGCCGTCGAGGACGCCTATCCCCATCTGGGCAAGAGCGAACAAGCCGAAGAGATTTTCAGCCTCATGGCTGAAACCATTCACGCCAGGGGCGGCGGCCAATACAACGCGAAAGCATTTGACCACGCTTGGCAAAAATCAGTCGTAGAGCAAAGCGAGCCGCTGCAAGCATGGGGCCTCGCTCAAGTGGTCGAACATGTAGCCCATGGGTTGCGGGAGAACACGCGGCAGCATCAGATTTTCCCCACGAGCGACACGGATCAATTTCGGCTCGCCACCCCACAAGAAAAAATGGCTGCGATCAGCAGCCATTTGAATCAGGGAAATTTCAGTGACAGAGAGCGCTCGATCATTCTTGAGCGCATCCAGAACAACGCCCGGTACGCCGACAACACGGCACAGCCGAAAGCAAGCGAGCTAGAGCGTTAGCGACCCTTGCCGGAGTCGCCTGGAACCCTGGCGCGAAGCGCCTCCAGCTCAACGCGCAGGCGTTCATTTTCTGCGTGTTGCGCAGCCTCCACGGCGTCCCTGCGCTTGCTCTCGGCCTGCAGCACGTCCACCTGGCCCGACAGACGAGCGCCCTGCTCTCTCGCCTGGCTTGCCAGGTTGCGCGCATCCTCACGCTCGGCGTGCGCCTTGCGCACGTCTTGCGTGACTTGATCGGCCTGACGCTCTGCCAGCTCCGCGCGTGTTTCGGCGCGAACCACCAGCTCCGCAGACGCTTCCAATCGCGCCGCCAGCACCGCGGCCGCTTGCTCGGCCGCAATACGGCCCTTGCGTTCGTCCTCGACCGCTGCGCGCAATTGCTCGACCTCTTTCCCTTGTGCAGCGTGTCTTTCCGTCAGCCCCTCAGCCCTGAGCCGGGCCGTGGCCAACTCTACGCGGGCCGCTTCTGCCGCCTGCTGTTCGCGCTCGACGCGCCCAGTCAATTCAACCAGGTCTGCAGCCTGCTGCGCCGCTTTGCCCGCCAAGGTGTCACGCTCAGTCGTCAATACGGCCATCTGGGCGATAAGCGAATCCCGCTCGTCCTCCAGAGACTCGCCAGTCATAGCAAGATCCGCAGCTTCGGTTTGCACCTCCACCAAGCGCCCTTCAATTTCAGCCCGCGCCTGCGCTGCCGCGCGGCCAATCTCCGCAGCGATAGCAGCGGCCAGCGCTTGAGGAAGCTCAAGCGCTGCAGCCGCCGCCATGGGCCGGGCATCCCGCCAGGCCGACAAATGCTTTTGGATTGTGTTCGGGCTCCCCCGGTCGCCCAACCGCTCGCGCACAGCGCGGATCGTCGCCTGTTTTCCTTCACCAATCAGTGCATCAGCAACCGCTGACACCTGCTCAGAAGTAACACCTATGCGGGCCATGATACGCCTTTCGTATTGTCGTATCTGTATTATGTATCAATACGATATGTTATTCAATACGAAAACGATACGATATCGTCAAAGTGCCTAAAAAGATCAGGCGGTTTTAACCTCGTTGAGCAAGTCGGGGTGGCGATCCAACAGCTTGAACAGCTTGACCAAGGACAGGGGCGGCTTAGTTTTTCCGTTTTCATAGCGCGAGAACGCATTGATGCCGCCGCCAAAGAGTTCGGCGGCCTGCCGCTGGTCAAGGTCGAGTTTTCTACGAACCTTGGCGATGTAGTCGGGATCGACGTAGGCGGAATTCACTTGACGCTGAAACAGGCCGACCATTTCGCTGTAACGGTCGCCATGCTCACGGTTCAAGACGACTTCACCACAAGCCGGGCAAAAGTCACCCGTCACCGCTGGGATGGTGGTGTTTTCGCCCTTATAGGTATAGGGCATATCGCGCGTGTCGTGGATCAGTT
>WOZO01000112.1 GCA_011620315.1 Sideroxydans sp.
AGTCGGCGCTGGCGATACGGCGACCATCACGTACGAGATGAAGACGATGGGCTTCACCCCCGACCGGGATTACCAGTTTCTGGAGATCAACATCTCGATCATGCTGGCACGCTGCCAGACCCATGACAACGGACGTATTCGTTGGAAAGTTCGCTTCGACAACCAGTCTGGCCCCGGACATTACGGTGATCGTGCGACTCGATCAACCCAATCAATCACCACTGGATTACTACCTGCTTCCGCGCTTGGATTTTGGTTTGCCTCGCATCAGCTTGGCTGAACATAATGGGATCGAGTTCGAAAGTTACGTTTACACGCCGTCTCGCCAGCGCCGACTTTCCTGGTAGTCTGGATAGTGCAGTCAATTGGAATAATGGATTATTCAGGACCTTACGGTACACTTCAGCGCTGACTAGCGGGGGATAGCGCGGCGCATCTGCGCTGTCGTGCGGATGCGGCATCCCGCATCACACAATCGAAGCGACGGGACATGACACAAAAAATTGGCGCAGGACTGCTCGAATACGCCGGAAAAATCTGGGACACCGCCGACACGTTGCGAGGCGCGGGGATCAAGGAAAGCGAATGGCCAACTTACATGATGCCGTTCTTCGCGCTAATGATGCTCGAATCGCGTTTGCGGCGCTTCCGGCAAGCGCGGATTGACGAGTATCAGAAAGAAACTTCCAGCCCGTTTAACACCCATGACGCGGCACACCTCGAATGGCTGGAATACTCCGCCAAGGCGGTTAACAAAGGATTTCACCGGGATTTATTGCTTCACGGCAAAGGCTTGCGCGAAACCTGTCTGGTGCCCGGCGGAAACTTCCTCAATCGCCTGCTATCGCACCTGAACCAGTACGATCCCGACACCAAAAAGCTGCTGGGCATCGACTACGCGCCAGGCTCGGCCAAGTTTCTCGACATGCAGGGCAAGGCATCCGACCTCAACGCCCGCGACAACAACCCGCTTTATCCCTTCGCGCAGAAATGGGCGTCGATAGACCTCACCCCGTTTGATAACTCCGAAATCACCACCATCGAGGAACACATCAAGCGCAAGTGGGCGGACATCTCGGCGGAAACCGCCGGTGAGCAATACACCCCGTCCGATGTCATCGACCTCGCCACCGCCATCATCATCGAGCTGCGCCGCGAAGGCAAAGGCGGCAGCGGCATCGCCGATGTGTATGACATGGCCTGCGGCGGCGGTAACTTTTTGTTCGCCACCGAAGACGCTCTGCGCGATGCCTTCCCCGATCTGTCCGTGCGCACACGCGGGGAGGAACTCAACGATGCGCTGTATGCGCTGGCCTCCATCGAAGCCCGTTTTCGCGAGGATGCCCAAATCGAATGGGGCAACACCCTCACCAACGATCTGTTCCTGCTCGACAAATTCGACGCCATCGTCGCCAATCCGCCGTATGGGGTGGACTGGAAAGACTTCAGGCAATCGCTGGGTATGGATGCCTCGGGGCGCTTCGCCAAGGACAGGATGCCGCCCACCTCCGATGGCCAGCTCCTGTTTTTGCAGCACGCCGCGTTTCACCTGTCCGATGTCGGCGTCGCGGCGATTGTCCATTCCGGCTCCACGCTGTTTTCCGGCGATGCCGGGGGCGGAGAATCCGAAACCCGGCGCTGGCTGATCCAGCAACAGGACATCGTCGAAGCCATCATCCAGTTGCCGAAGAACGAGTTTTTCAACACCGGCATTTCCACCTATCTGTGGATACTCAACCGCGCCAAGCCGCAAGCGCGCAAGGGCAAGGTGCTGCTCATCAACGCCGAAGACCGCTTCGTCAAACTCAAGAAGAACCTCAACAAGAAAAACTGCAAGATCGACGAAGCCAACTGCGCCGCGATTGTGGAAGCCTTCCGCGCCTGTGCCGACGGCCCCATCTCCAAAGTGCTCACGGTCGATCAACTGCTCTACAACAAGGTCGAAATCATCCTGCACCGCCACGATGAGGAAGGCCGCGCCATCCAGGAAGAAACCGCCCTCGATGGCGAGGTCATCAGCGTGACCAGCGACGGACAAGCCCGCATTCTCAAAAACGGCCCGCTGCTCAAGCCGGATGAACTCAGCATCAAGGAAGCCGCCGCCGCGTTCAACGAAGCCATCAAGGCGGCGGAAACCCTCACCGTACAAGCGGGCGAGCACTGCTACACCCGCGACAACGAAACCGGCGCGATCCGGCGCGACGACGGCGCAACCGTCAGCGAACTCGGCCTGGGCGTGCTCACCGTCAAAGCCAAGGTTGCCAAGGCCAAGGGCGCGGAAGTGCTCAAGGTCGAAGTCAGCCTCGGGCCGCTGAAAGAGAAAGACACCGAGACCACCGCCTTTTCATCCGACCCGGCAACGAATGAAAAAATCATCCGCGACTTCCTCGCCACCTGGGTCAAGGAACCGTTCGAGCGCGTACCAGATGGCGTCACCGTCGGCTGCGAGATCAACTTCAACAAGCAGTTTCCCAAGAAGAGCGAGGTGCGCCCGGTCAAGGAACTGCTGGAAGAGCTGTACCGGCTCAACGCCAGGGGCGCGGAACAGGAAGCCGCCTTTACCGCCAGCATCGCGGGGGCTTGAGCGTGGCAAGGGCGATGAAGGATTCCGGCGTGCCGTGGATTGGCGAGATTCCGCAGGAGTGGGCGGTTCTGCGTGGTAAAGACATTTTCGCAAAGCGGTCATTACCAGCATTTGACACTGATGAAATAGTGACTTGCTTTCGGGATGGTCAAGTAACTCTTCGGAAAAACCGTAGAGAAGATGGCTTTACCATCGCCCTCAAGGAGCACGGCTACCAAGGCGTGCGTGTCGGAGATCTAGTGGTTCATGCGATGGATGCCTTTGCGGGCGCAATAGGTATCAGCGAATCAAATGGCAAGTGCTCCCCTGTCTATTCAA
>WOZO01000028.1 GCA_011620315.1 Sideroxydans sp.
CCACCGATGCCCAGGGCGTGATCCAGATCTTCAACGTCGGCGCGGAACGCATGCTCGGTTACAGCGCCGCCGAAGTAGTGAACAAGAACACACCGGCCGACATCTCCGACCCGCAAGAGCTGATCGCCCGCGCAGAAACCCTGAGTGCGGAGCTGGGCACGCCCATCACACCGGGCTTCGAAGCGCTGGTATTCAAGGCCAAACGCGGCATCGAGGACATCTATGAGATGACCTCCATCCGCAAGAACGGCAGCCGCATCCCGGTCGTGCTTTCCGTCACGGCCCTGCGCGACGACCAAGACACCATCATCGGCTACCTGCTCATCGGCACCGACAACACGGCGCGCAAACGCGCCGAGGAATCCCTGCTAAAAGCGGGCGCGCTGCAAAGTGCCATCTTCAACAGCGAGAACTTTTCCAGCATCGCCACCGATGCCCAGGGCGTGATCCAGATCTTCAACGTCGGCGCGGAACGCATGCTGGGCTATGCCGCCGCCGATGTGATGAACAAGATCACTCCCGCCGACATCTCCGATCCGCAGGAAGTGATCGCACGGGCCGCCGCCCTGAGCAACGAACTGGACACGCCCATCACCCCCGGATTCGAGGCACTGGTGTTCAAGGCCTCGCGCGGCATCGAGGACATCTACGAGCTGACCTATATCCGCAAGGACGGCAGCCGCTTCCCCGCCATCGTCTCCGTCACTGCCTTGCGCGACGAGCAGAACGCCATCATCGGTTACCTGCTGATCGGCACCGACAACACCGCGCGCAAACAGGTCGAAGCCGAACAGAAGCAGCTCGCCCAGCGACTGCGCGACCACCAGTTCTACACGCGCTCCCTGTTCGAGTCGAACATAGACGCCATCATGACGACAGACCCTTCCGGCATCATCACCGACGTCAACAAGCAGATGGAGGCGCTCACCGATAGCACGCGCGACGAACTGATCGGTGCCCCGTTCAAGAACTACTTCACCGATCCGGAAAAAGCAGAAGCCAGCATCAAGCTGGTGCTAACCCAGAAGCACGTCACCAACTACGAACTGACAGCACGCACGCGCGGCGGCAAGGAGACCGTGGTCTCCATCAACGCCACCACCTTCTACGACCGGGACCGCAAGTTACAGGGCGTGTTCGCTGCCGCGCGCGACATCACGGAACGCAAACAGCTGGATCACGTGTTGCAGGAGAAGAACGTCGAGCTGGAAGGCGCGCGTCTGGTGGCCGAGAAAGCCAGCCTTGCCAAGTCCGATTTCCTGTCCAGCATGAGCCACGAATTGCGCAGTCCGCTCAATGCCATCCTTGGGTTCGCGCAGCTGATGGAGACCGACTCGCCCACCGCGCCGCCCGCACAGAAGGAAAGCGTCGAACAGATCCTGCAGGCCGGTTGGCATCTGCTCAAACTCATCAACGAGATCCTCGATCTGGCCAAAGTCGAATCAAGACAGGTCCCGCTCTCGGAGGAACCGGTCTCCCTGTCCGAAGTCATGCTCGAATGCCAGGGCATGGTCGAACCCCAGTTGCAGCAGCGCGGCATCCAGCTTCTGCTGCCCGCGTTCGACAGCCCGTATTTCGTCAATGCCGACCGCACTCGCTTGAAACAGGTGCTCATCAATCTGCTGACCAACGCCATCAAATACAACACCAAGCAGGGCGTGGTGGAGGTGAAGTTCGACATTCGCAATGCCAACCGACTCCGCGTCAGCATCCGCGACACCGGCGCGGGCCTGTCCGGCGAGCAGGTGGCGCAACTGTTCCAGCCGTTCAACCGTCTCGGACAGGAAGCGGGCGGCGAGGAAGGCACGGGCATCGGACTGGTCGTCGCCAAACGGCTGGTGGAATTGATGGGTGGAACCATAGGCGTTGAAAGCGAGGTCGGCGCAGGCAGCGTGTTCTGGTTCGAGCTCGTGGCCGCGACCGAGCCGTTGCTCGTGATGGAAGAGGTGAGCGGATCCGACCTGCCAATACTGCACACCACGCGCTCGGACAGGGTGCACACCCTGCTCTACGTCGAAGACAATCCCGCCAATCTAAAACTGGTCGAACAGATCATCTCACGCCACCCCAACCTGCGTCTGTTGACCGCCGTGAACGGCAACACGGGCATAGAGATCGCCCGCAACAAGCAGCCGGATGTGATCCTGATGGACATCAATCTGCCCGGCATCAGCGGCTTCGAAGCACTCAACATCCTGCAGGCCGACCCCTCGACCGCGCACATCCCTGTCATCGCCGTCAGCGCCAACGCGATGCAGCTCGACATCGAAAAAGGCATCAAGGCCGGTTTCTTCCGCTATATGACCAAGCCCATCAAGGTTGACGAGTTCATGGAAGCGCTGGATGTGGCCCTGGTAAAAGCCGAACAACTCGCGGAGCAAGTAGAGACAGGAGCCTGATGCCATGGTGAGCACAGCGGAGATATTGAAAGGCAATATCCTGATCGTGGATGACAGGCAACCCATGGTCGTGCTGCTCAAACGGATATTGCACAGCGGCGGCTTCGTCTCGGTCACCACCACCACCGAACCCGGCCGGGTATGCGAGCTGCACCGCGAGCACGATTACCAGCTGATCCTGCTCGATATTGAGATGCCCGGCATGAACGGCTTCCAGGTGCTGGAGGAACTCAAGCGTTCCGCTCCCGACAACATGCCCCCCGTCCTCGTCATCACCGCCCACCCGGCGCGCAGGCTGGAGGCGTTCCAAGCGGGCGCGCGCGACTTCATCGGCAAGCCGTTCGAAATAACCGAGGTGTTGGCGCGCGTGCGCAACCTGCTGGAGATGCGCCTGCTGCAACTGGAGACGCAACGCTACATCATGGCGCTGGAAGAACGGGTGCGCGAGGCAGAACATCAGCTCGCCGGGCATTTTCGCTAGGCGGACGACCATGCACGACACGCCCAGCCTGCTCAATGCCACCATCCTGATCGTGGACGATCTTGAAGCCAACGTCCATTTGCTGTCGCGCATCCTCACCTCCGCAGGCTATACCGCCGTCACATCCACCACCAACCCGCTGGTAGTCTGCGAGCTGCACAGGAAGCACCAATACGATCTGATCCTGCTCGACTTGAACATGCCGGGACTGAACGGATTCCAGGTGATGGAATGCCTGAAAGAGATCGAACTGGGCGACTACCTGCCAGTACTGGTCATCACAGCGCAACCGGACGAAAAGTTGCACGCACTCAAATCGGGCGCCAAGGATTTCATCAGCAAACCCTTCGAACTCACCGAAGTCCTCGCCCGCGTCCGCAACATGCTGGAAGTACGTTTGCTGCACAAGGCGCTGCACGACTACAACACCCAGCTGGAGCAGCGCGTCAAGGAACGCACGGCAGACCTGCTGGAAGGCAATCTGGAGACCATCATCACCTTGACGCGCGCGGCAGAATACAAGGATGAGGACACCGGTGCGCATGTGCAACGCATCAGCCATTACAGCCGCGAGCTGGCGCAAAGACTGGGGCTGCATGCAACATTCGTGGACCGCATATTCATCGCCAGCCCGATGCATGACATCGGCAAGATCGGCATCCCGGACCACATCCTGCTCAAGCCCGGCGGCTTCACGCCAGAAGAATGGCAGGTGATGAAGGGTCATGCCGCGATCGGCGCAAATATCCTGGGCAGCAGCAAATCACTGTATCTGATGATGGCAGCCGAGATCGCCCTCAACCACCATGAACGCTGGGATGGCGGCGGCTATCCCAGCGGCAAACGCGGCGAAGCCATCCCGCTCTCGGCACGCATCATGAACATCTGCGACATCTATGACGCCCTGCGCAGCAAACGTCCGTACAAACCCGCCTTCGATCACCGCAAGACGATGGACATCATCATGCACGGTGACGGACGCACTGCGCCGCAACACTTCGACCCCGTCATCTTCACCGTATTCACCAAGAACCACAGCGTCTTTCAGGATATCTTCGAATCCTTTATCGCAGAACCCGCTCCCGCACAGGTGCCAGCATGATCGACGCGCACGACATCCATCAGGGCAAGATACTGATCGTCGATGACCAGGAGGCGAACGTCCTCCTGCTGGAACGCGTGCTGCGCAATGCGGGCTATGGATCCATCACCTCCACCACCGACCCGCTCAAGGTCGCGGCGCTGCATGCCGCCCACCGCTACGATCTCATATTGCTCGACCTGCAGATGCCTGAGATGGATGGCTTTCAGGTGATGCAGTCACTGAAGGCGAGCGCGCCGGATGACTATCTGCCGGTGCTGGTCATCACAGCCCAGCCGGATCACAAACTGCGCGCCCTGCAGGCGGGCGCAAGAGACTTCATCACCAAGCCGTTCGATATGGCCGAAGTGCAGATACGCGTGTACAACATGCTGGAGGTACGCCTGCTGCACCTGCAGACCAAACAGCTCTATCAGCAAGTCCCGGCCGAGCAGCGCGTATCGGAACGCCTGCTCCTCAACGTGTTACCCCAGGCCATCGCGCAAAGATTGAAGGGCCGTCCCGAGGTGATGGCCGACAGCTTCACCGAAGTGATCGCGGACAGCTTCGCCGACGTGACCGTGCTGTTCGCCGACATCGTCGATTTCTCGAAATTCTCCGAGTCGGTCAGCCCCGAAGAACTGGTCGGGGTACTGAACGACATCTTCACCCGTTTCGACAGCATCGCGGACGCGCGCGGACTGGAGAAGATCAAGACCATCGGCGATTCCTATATGGCCGCAGCCGGACTACCCGTTCCGGCAAGGGATCACGCGATACGCGCGGCGAACATGGCGCTGGACATGATGGAGGCCATGGAGAAGTTCAACCAACAGCGCCACCAGCAACTGAAAGTCCGCATCGGCATCAGCACGGGCGCGGTCGTGGCGGGCGTCATCGGCAAACGCAAGTTCCTGTACGACCTGTGGGGCGACGTGGTGAACACCGCCAGCCGCATGGAATCGCAAGGTGTGGCCGGACGCATACAAGTGACGGATTCCACGCAGCGCTGGCTCGAATCGATGTTCGCGCTTGAAGCGCGCGGCCCCATCGAAGTCAAAGGTAAAGGCGAGATGAACACCTGGTTCCTGAACAAAAGACGCGAGCCCCATACGCCCGCAGAGCGAACTTGATGATTTTGTAGGGAACCAAGTGTTTCGCGAGAGGCGGCTGCTCAATCAAGAGCCGCCCCTCGAATCTAGGCGATCGCAGGACTGGTGATGCGGTGCATGCCCAATAATATTTTGTGAAGCTTTTCCTCGGCCAACCAAAGGTCATATTTCGTTTGCATATCGACCCATAGCTGCGGGCCATTACCCAATAGCACCCCCAAGCGAAGCGCCATTTCTGGAGAAACACCACTCCGCTCTGACAATACCGCATGAAGCGTTTGGCGAGATACCCCAAGATTCCGAGCAAATTCACTAACAGACATTCCCAAGTTGGGTAGAACGTCTTCGCGCAGGATTGCACCTGGATGTGTCGGTTTACGTTTACGCATGATGACTCCTAGTGATAATTTTCCAAATCGATCTTTAGCGCATTCTCGCCATTCCATTCAAAAGTGATGCACCACGGACCGTTTACATGAATGCTGTACCGTTTAGGCTTGCCTTGTAATGGATGAAAGTCGAAACCCGGCAAGTTCAATGCTTCAGGAGTCTTGGCAATATCAATGGCATCGAGTCTCCTGACGACCCGATCAATCAAAGACGCCTACACCTTGGCACTCTTGCCCTTCTCAAATAGCTCTTGCAGACCTTTATGGGTGAACGATTCAATCATGGACAAACTGTAAAGCAACGCCTTACATAAGTAAAGACCTCATCGAAATGCAGATCAGGCAGACATTTCAGCAAACATCCAATGTCTCTTTTAGCCGCCCCCCTCTCCCAGCAATAGCGCTTAAGCTCCATGGAGCCCTTGACGCATCTCAACTTCAACTTCCGCAAGCCAAAGAAAGGCCCGGAAAGGGAGGAGCCGATCCGGGCCAGCTTGCAACAGATATTCAAAAGGGGAGGATGAATATCTGACCGGATCATCTGCCGATCTTTGCAATGAGACCGTGCGTTGCCGCACATACCCCGTATCCGCCACCCCACATACTTCGTCCCTGTATCGTCCATGCGTGTATAAAGAAACGGAATTTCCATATCGTTCCTTATCCGCAGGTTGTCCGCATTGCCAATCACCGATGCAAAACCGAGGGCAAGAAAATGGGTTCTATCACTTCCCTGCCGCATGCGCCTGACCAGAATCACCTGCTCGCGGCGTTACCGAGGGAGGAATTCGACCGCATCTTTCCCGATCTGGAGCTCGTCAAGATGCCCCTGGGGGAAGTGCTGCATGAATCCAGCGGGGTGATGCAGCACGTCTATTTCCCCACCGATGCCATCGTGTCTCTTCATTACGTGATGGAGAACGGTTCGTCAGCCGAGATCGCCGGTGTCGGCAACGAGGGCGTACTCGGTGTCGCGCTGTTCCTTGGCGGGAACACCACCCCCAGCCTGGCCACGGTGCAAACGGGCGGCTACGGCTACCGGATCAAATCCAGAGCATTGATGGAAGAATTCAACCGCGCCGGCGCGACGATGCGCCTGATGCTGCGTTACACTCAAGCCCTGATCACCCAGATGTCGCAGACCGCCGTGTGCAACCGTCACCATTCGGTCGAACAGCAACTGTGTCGCTGGTTATTGTCGACCCTCGATCGCCTGCCCACCGCCGAGTTGACCATGACGCAGGAACTCATCGCCGGCATGCTGGGGGTGCGGCGGGAAGGCATCACCGAAGCGGCGGGGAATCTGCAGCGGGCGGGCCTCATCAGCTACCGTCGCGGCCACATCACCGTGCTGGACAGGACGGGACTGGAGCGTCACGCCTGCGAATGTTATGAGGTCGTCAGGAAAGAGATGCGCCGTTTGCTCGATGACACGGGCGAGGCAAGACAAGTATCCGGGCAATCGCGAATGAGGAACAGCCATGCTTAGCAAGAAGGCCGCAACCGGCAAACGCAAGACCCCGGCACGCACGCCGGCCAAGGTGCCGACAGCGTCTGCCACCAGGACAAACATGTCCGGCGAGATGCAGCCGCCCGCGGCGGCGAACTTCCCCATCGTCTGCCTGGGCGCTTCAGCCGGCGGACTGGAAGCCTTCGAACAGTTCTTCCGCCATGCGGCGCCCGACAGCGGCATGGCCTACGTGCTGGTGTCGCACCTCGACCCAGACCATGTGAGCATCCTCACCGAGATCCTGCAACGCACCACCCGCATGACGGTATCGGAAGCCGAGGACCAGATGGTCATCGCGCCCGACAACGTCTACGTGATCCCGCCCAATCGCGACATGACCATCTTCCATGGCGCACTGCAGCTCAGCCTGCCCGACCTGCCGCGCGGACAGCGCATGCCTATCGACGCCTTCCTGCGCACGCTGGCCGATGACCGGGGCGAAAGTTCGTTCGGCATCATCCTTTCCGGCACCGGCACGGACGGCACACTGGGGCTGCGCGCCATCCTCGGTGCCGAGGGCGTGACACTGGTGCAGGAACCGGCCAGCGCGAAATATGACGGCATGCCGGTGAGCGCGATCAATGCGGGCTATGCCACGCATGTGTTGCCGCCGGAGCAGATGCCGCAAGTATTGCAGGCTTCAAAACGCCGCCTGGGTGTCACCTCGGCCAAGCTGCCCGCAGACCCCGCGCCCAGATCGGCAAGCGGTACGAACCGCATCCTGATGCAGTTGCGCTCGGCCACCGGCCACGATTTCTCGCAATACAAGAAGAGCACCATCGGCCGCCGCATCGAGCGCCGCATGTCGCAGCACGACATCACCGACACCGAGGTCTATGCGCGTTTCCTGAAGGAGCATCCGGCCGAGACACAGATCCTGTTCAAGGAACTGCTGATCAACGTCACCAGCTTCTTCCGCGACCCCGAAGCATTCGATGCGCTGCGCAACGAAGTATTGCCGAAGCTCTTTCTGGACAAACCGGACGGCTATGTGTTCCGTGTCTGGGTGGCGGGCTGCGCCAGCGGTGAGGAGGCTTACTCCGTCGCCATCCTGCTGCGCGAGCTGATGGAGGCGACCAGGCCCGAGTTCAAGATACAGCTCTACGCCACCGATCTGGACGACGATGCCATCGCGCTGGCGCGTGCGGGTGTCTACCCGCCCAACATCGCGCAGGATATCTCGCCCGAGCGCTTGCGCCGCTTCTTCACCAAGGAGGCCGCCGGTTACCGGGTGAAGAAGGATATCCGCGAGATGGTGGTGTTCGCGGTACAGAACGTCATCAAGGACCCGCCTTTCACCAAGATCGATCTGCTGTGCTGCCGCAACCTGATGATCTATCTGGAGCCGGAGTTGCAGAACCGCCTCATCCCCGCCTTCCACTACGCGCTCAAGCCCGGCGGGGTGTTGTTCCTGTCGCCATCGGAGAGTATCGGCAACCACACCGATCTGTTCGCACCGCTCAATCGCAAATGGAAGCTGTACAGTGCCATCCACTCCGTCGCTTCCAAACGCGCAATGCTGATCGAGGGGCTGAATCTGGCCTCCGAGAAGATGGGAAAAGCCCCGGAAGCAAAGACGGTGATCGCCAAGCCGGGGAATTTTGCGGAACTGGCCCGGCGTCAATTGCTGCAGTCCTACGCGCCCGCTTCGGTGGTGACCGATCTGCGCGGCAACATCCTTTATGTGCACGGCGAGACCGGCAAGTTCTTGCGCCCGGCACCGGGTGAAGCGTCGCTCAACGTCGTCGACATGGCGCGCGACGGGATGCAGATCGCGCTGCGCAGCGCCCTGCACCAGGCGGAAGACCAGGGCGAGCCGACCTTCGATCACGATGTGGCGATCAAGTCCGACGGCGAGACCGTCCACGTGCGCTTCAGCGTGCGCCCCCTGCCCGATGCGGACATCGGCCAGGGCTACTTGCTGGTCAGCTTCCAGATACTGGGCGATGAAGCGAACGCAAAACCTGTCGCGCGCACCAAGTCCGGCGACAAACGATTGACCGGCGCGGCAGCCATGGCGCGTATCGAAGCGCTGGAAAGCGAACTCAAATACACCAAAGACAATCTGCACTCGACCGTCGAGGAACATCAGGCCTACAGCGAGGAACTGAAATCCATCAACGAGGAGATGCAGTCCACCAATGAAGAATTGCAATCGACCAACGAAGAGCTGGAGACTTCCAAGGAAGAGATGCAGTCGGTGAACGAAGAGCTGATTACGGTGAATACCGAGTTGCAGTCCAAGATCGAACAGCTGGCCGGCATGCAGAACGACATGAAGAACCTGCTCGACAACATCAACGTTGGCACCATCTTCCTCGACGAGCAGCTGAACATCAAACGCTACACCAGAGAAGCTACCGACATCTATCGCCTGGTCGCCACCGACATCGGCCGCCCCCTGAACGACATCAAGTCGAATCTGGAGCATGACGACCTGCTGACGGACGCACAGGCGGTGCTGGACAATCTGACGGCGCGCGAACGCGAGGTCTGCACCCTGGGCGGCGTATGGTATTCGGCGCGCATCCAGCCCTACCGCACGCTGGACAATGTGATCCAGGGCGTGGTGGTTACCTTTTCCAACATCGCGCAACGCGTCGCTTCCGAAGCCGCCGTCAAACAGGCGCGCATGCTGGCCGAAGGCATCGTCAACACCGTGCGCGAACCGCTGGTGGTATTGGACGGCGGCTTGAAAGTCGTCTCTGCCAGCCGCTCGTTCTACCGGTACTTCAGGGTCAGCGAGAAAGAGACCGTGGGGCAACTCATCTATGATCTGGGCAACCGGCAATGGAACATCCCCGATCTGCGCAAACTTTTGGGAAACATCCTGCCCGAGAACCAGAGTTTCGATGACTTCGCCGTCGAGCACGATTTTCCCGCTATCGGCCATCACAAGATGCTGCTCAACGCGCGGCGCATCATCGGCGCGGACGGCAATACCCAGATGATCCTGCTGTCCATGCAGGCCGTCCCATGAAGGCACACCGGCGATGAGCGACTCTCCTCCATCCGATCTGCTCAGAGCAAAAGCTGAAGCGCGACTCGCGCAGGAAAGTGACGCCCCCTCGCCATCCCGCCCGGCCGAGGAACTGTTGCACGAACTGCAGGTGCACCAGATCGAACTGGAGATGCAGAACGAGGAGTTGCGCCGCGCCCAACTGGCGCTGGAAACGGCGCGTGACCGCTATGTCGATCTTTACGAGTTCGCGCCCGTCGGCTATCTCACCCTGTCGCACGGCTCCCGCATCAGCGCCATCAATCTGACCGGTGCCACCATGCTGGGAGAGGACAGGAAGAAACTGCTACACCGCAGTTTCGCGCGTTTGATCGTGCCGGAGCATTACGATCTGTGGCAGAAATTCTTTGCCGATGCGCAGACCAAAACCGACAAGCAGACTTGCGAACTCACGCTGCTGCACCAGGATGGAACCCGCATGGATGTGCGTCTGGACAGCCTGCTCATCGCCAGCGACGAAGCCGATACCGAACTGCGTGTCACACTTTCCGACATCTCAGCGCAGAAGCATCTGGAGCATATCCTGCAGGAGAACAACGCCGATCTGCTCAAGGCAAAATCGCTGGCGGACAAGGCAAATCTCGCCAAATCCGATTTCATCTCCAGCATGAGCCACGAACTGCGCAGCCCGCTCAATGCGATATTGGGTTTCGCGCAGTTGCTGGAAGCCGGCCCGCCCTCTCCCACGCCCCCGCAAAAGTCCCGCATCGACCAGATCATCAAGGCGGGCTGGTATCTGCTGGGGCTGATCAACCAGATCCTCGATCTGGCCATGATCGAGTCGGGCCGCCAACCCATGACCATGGAATCGCTGTCATTGAACGAACTGCTGCTCGATTGCCAGTCCATGATCCAGCCGCAGGCGGACAAAGCGGGCATCCGCGTCAATTTTCCACAGCTGGACGAGCCCTGCTTCGTCTATGCCGACCGCACTCGCTTGAAGCAGATCCTGATCAACCTGCTTTCCAACGCCATCAAATACAATCGCACGGGCGGCACGGTCGATGTCGCGGTGCATTCCAATATCGACGGGCGCGTGCACATCGGCGTGCAGGACACCGGCAAAGGCCTGACGCCGGACATGCTCAAGCAACTGTTCCAGCCATTCAACAGACTGGGGCAGCAGACGGGCAGCGTGGAAGGCACGGGTATCGGTCTGGTGGTGAGCAAGCGTCTGGTGGAATTGATGGGCGGGCGCATCGGCGTGGAAAGCGTGGTCGGCATCGGCAGTGTGTTCTGGATAGAGATCCACTTGAGTGACCTGGGCCGAAGCGTCACCAGCGGGGATGCGCTGCTCAAACCGGTGCATGTAGTGGTTGAAGCAGCCATCCAGGCGGCATTTCAGGCGCTTCAGGGACAGATTCATTCCGAAGTGGTGCCGCGCACCGTCCTGTATGTGGAAGACAACCCCGCCAACATGATGCTGATGGAACAGATGCTGGAGCGGCGCTCAGGCATCAAACTCCTCAAAGCCGGCAACGGCACGGGCGGTATCGCGCTGGCACGCATGCACCTTCCGGAAGTGATCCTGATGGACATCAATCTGCCCGGCATCAGCGGCATACAGGCCTTGCACATCCTGCGCGCCGATCCGCTCACGGCGCATATTCCGGTGATCGCCATCAGCGCGAACGCGATGCCGCGCGATGTCGAAAGAGGTCTTGAGGCCGGATTCATGGGCTACATCACCAAGCCGATCAAGGTAGTCGAGTTCATGGCGGCTCTGGACCAAGCGTTCGAATACGTGCGACACCGCCGCACCGACAACAGCAGCGAGGATGGCCGATCATGATCCGAGAACAGGACTTCATAAACGCCAAGATACTGATCGTGGATGACCGGCTCAGCAATGTGGCCTTGCTTGAGGATCTGTTGCGCGGCGAAGGTTATCTCCATGTGACCAGGACTTTGGACCCCTGTGCCGCAAGCGGGCTGCATCTTGCCAATGATTACGACCTGATCCTGCTGGATATCGAGATGCCGGGCATGGATGGCTTCGAAGTGATGCGGGAGTTGAAAGAGAGCACCACCAGCGGCTATGTGCCTATCCTTGTCATCACGGTACAACCGGAATACAAGCTCAAGGCACTGGCATCCGGCGCAAAGGATTTCATCGCCAAGCCGCTGGATATCAGCGAAGTCAAGACACGCATCCGCAACATGCTGGAGGTGCGTCTGCTCTACATGCAACTGGAAGCCTCCAATCGGGCGCTCGAATTCATGGCTTTGCACGACGGCCTAACAGGCCTACCGAACAGACGGCTGCTGCTTGACCGGCTATCGTCGGCTATCGCACAGGCACGCAGGAACGAGAATCTGATGGCGGTGCTGTATCTGGACCTGGATCTGTTCAAAGGGGTCAATGACCACTTCGGACACGATGCGGGCGATGCCTTGCTGGAGGAAGTGGGCAGGCGGCTGGTGGCCGCAGTGCGTGAAGTGGATACCGTGGCCAGACTGGGAGGCGACGAGTTCGTCCTCGTCGTGTCCGAGCTCAAAGAGATCGCGGACATAGAGCGATTGGTTGGCAAGCTGATTGCGACCGTGACGCGACCGTGCCATATCAACGGTACGGATGTGGGCATCACGACCAGCATAGGCGGCAGCATCTACCCCATGCACGGCGAGTCGGCCGAGATGTTGATGAAGCGTGCAGATATGGCTTTGTACCGCTCCAAACATATGGGCAAGAACAGATTCAGCATCGCATCCGACCTTGATTCGAACCGGTACGCAATGTGAGCGATGCCGCTCATGCAGTCAGTACGCCGCCCTGAACCAAAATATGCAGGAGAAAAAATGATAGAAGAAAATGATTTCCTGAACGCCACCATCTTGATCGTGGACGACCAGCAGGCCAATGTAACGCTGCTGGAAGAGCTGTTGCATGACGCCGGTTACCTCAACGTGACGTCGGTCACGGACCCCTGCGCGGTGCGCGAGATGCATCGCGCCAAACACTACGACCTGATACTGCTCGATCTGGTGATGCCGGGCAAGGATGGCTTTGCCGTGATGGACGAATTGAAGTCTATCGTGACAGATGACTATGTGCCCATTCTGGTGATCACCGCCGAACCAGGTCAAAAACTGCGCGCGCTCGCCTCCGGTGCGAAAGATTTCATCGCCAAACCGCTGGATCTGGTCGAGGTCAAGACACGTATCCATAACATGCTGGAAGTGCGCTTGTTGAACCGAAAACTCGCCCTCTACAACAAACAACTGGAGCAACAAGTCGCGGTCCGCACGGCAGAGCTGAGCGAGAGCGAAGCCCGTTTCCGCCGCCTGGCCGAGCTGTCTGCAGACTGGTATTGGGAACAGGACGAGAACGGCCACTTCACCCGCGTGTACGGCCCCGCGATCGAGATGCTGGGCGTGCAGGAAGGCGAAACCACCGCCCCCATGCGCGAAGACCAGGGCACCTACTGGAGCGAGACCAAACAGAAGATGCTGGATGAATTCATCTCCGCCAGAAAGCCCTTCATCGATTTCGTCTACAGCCGCAGCAAAGCGGATGGCACGGAACAGTTCCTGATGGTGAGCGGCGAACCGATGTTCGACACGACGGGACGATTCACCGGCTACCGTGGTATCGGCAGGGATGTGACGGACAGCATCCACCGGCAACGGACCTCACCGTAAGCGATCACCGCAAAGTCCTGTCGACCACGGCATAAGAATGAATGGCGCATCGGGCGGACGGGCCATAGCCCGCCGCTCCGCCCCTCAGGCGACAGGTTCCTGTTCCGGCACTTTATCCCGGGCGAGCCACTGTTC
>WOZO01000012.1 GCA_011620315.1 Sideroxydans sp.
CCCGCCGTTAAGCGGGATTTTGAACTTTGCTGGATGTTACTGTACCCCAAAATGGGGCGGCGTCTACCGAATAACTCGCCGAATGCCTTGCTATTAGACCATATGGCATCGTCACTTACCCACTGTTACCCCGATAGTTACCCCTTCAAGATGGATGCTGCCCGTTTTCGTCGTCCTGCCAGCGCTGGCTTGTTCAGCAGCGTTCCACTGCATCGGTTTTCGGGGAGCCCCTGCGTAGCGGATGGGGCAGGGCTGCCGAGGCGACAACACCACACTGCGCGAGCGCCTGAATAAACCCACGCAGCGACAGCCGCGCTGACATAGCCGCCGAATGGATGCGCAATGCAGCAGGTGGCACGGTCTTGATCTTGCAGGCTGACACGATCCGGCATCGCAGCCGTCCGCTTCAACGCAGCGAACAAGAGAACGGAGTTCCGAAGCCAAGATAGAGCCGCTTGATTGGCGCGGAAATGACATTGACAAACTTCGGGCGCTTATCCATATTTTTATCACTACGGTTCAGAACTGCACGAATACCTACACGATCACGCTTTCTCGCTCTTCGTTTTCTTCCTGGCCGCAATCGCCTTGCGTTTCGTCGGCTTCCCTGACGCCGCACCATTTTCCAGCACCGCGCCATCTGACGGCGGGGGCAAATAGTTACTCCGGCTCACCACCGGCTGGCCGCTCTGCTGCTCAATATCCTTGCGTGTTCTACCCGCCACCGCGCCGCCATCCTTCGCGTCTTTTTTCAGCGGTGCGACACCTTGCGAATCGCGGTCACGGTGCAGCTTGGTGGTCGTGGCCTCGCCGAGCATGGTCAGGATCAATTCGATGTCGGTCATGTGATCGCGCAGGTTTTCCCGCGCCAGCGACTTCACCTGCTTGTACTCGTCCACCTCTAGATCGAAGGTGCCCTGCATGATCTCGTTGGTCAGAATCGCGAACTCCACGCTGGAAGCCACGCCGCGCGCTTTCCACTGATGAAGCAACTGCGCAGCAGGACGGCCAAACAAAGAACGTTTGGCTCGCCGCTGCGGATCATCGGTCAAATCCTGCCGCACCGCGATACCGCGCAGGCGCTTGTCGATCCACTCCTTCGGGTAGCCCTTCTTTTCGTACAACTCCTGCATTCGCCCCATCGCCAGCTCGGGATTCTCGATTTCATCCAGACGCTCCTTGCCGACCTTGGCCAGCCAGCGTTTGAAGGGTTCGGCCTTGGGGCTGGGGATGGACTGGATCAAGCGGGAAATGCCTTGCGTATTCCAGCACTGGAGTTTTTGCCGCCCGCCCGCCGTCTCAAACGCCAGCGCAAGGGGGGGGCAATTTGTCCCCCCCCTTGGCTGTCCAGGCTCAAATCGGGATCGCGCCGGCGCATCTTCTTCCAATAGTCCGACGGATGGCCTTTTGCTGAAACACGGCGGCAGGGGCGGCGGCGGTGTCGTGGGGGGTGATTTTCTTGCTCATAGCGTTTCCCTGTCAAACATTCGCTGTAAAAGTCGGCGCTGGTGAGACGGCGGGTATCCCGTTTCGGTGCAAATCATTTCCCGCTCTCCAATCCAACATACCGAACATGAACCCCATGCCCCCGCCATAGCGGCACAGGTGCTTCACCTTCCGCCCCAAAAGGCTGATCGGTACTTGCCGCCACCTGAGCAAAGTGACCGATGTCACTCATATGGGCGCACCCGGCGGCAATCGCATCCCAATTCGCGGGCCTGCTCGCCTGATTGCGTGGATACCGAACCGCCCGCACCACCACCCATTCGGGCCGCTTGCTCTCGCCTACAAACCAGATTGCCGGATCGACATCCGGATTTCCCTGCCAAGACATCACTTGGTAGCCTTCCTTCTCAATCTGATCCCTGACAACCTGAACCGCAAAATCCTGAAGTTCCCAATCGGTCATTTCGATTTTCTGGTCGGTGATGAGCATGACGGGATCAACCGCTGCGCCGGTTCTGGCACCCGTCACGACTTCACTCCCAATCGGCATTCCTGAAACCCAACATTACGACGCGGCAGGTTTGATCAGATGCGCCCGCAGCGAATCCCGGTTCATTTCTCAATCTCACCAGAGGTCAGCCCAAATATCGTCGCCGTCAGCCAGCCTCTAAACGACTCGTTGTCCTGAAACTGTTTGAACAGTTGCGCGTCGTCTTTGAACATCGCCGTGATCACGCGCTTGAGCGCCTTGTCGTGCTCGATACGGGCCGTGCTCGGCGTGTTCTTCTTCGCATTTTGATAAGCAGGGTCTGCGGCGACCTTGGGGGGAATGACTTCGGTGATCCGTTTTTCTACCGCTTTCGAATCGAGGAACAGACCGCCGAATTGATCGTTGAACTGCTTCACGATGTTCGACAGCTTGTCCAATTCCGGCTCCGGCTTGCGACCCCCGCCACCGGTGGGCGCCGGTTCGATCTCGGCATCCGCATCGGGTAGCGCGATGGCGATCATCGCCTTCTTCTCGGCGCGGTAGCTGTCCATGTCGATTGCATCGAGAATGCCTTTCGCCAGGTCTTCTTCTTTCGGCGCGGGCAGTTTGGCGATCAGGAAGTTCAGGAAGATCGAGAGCTTCTCCCATTCCTGAACGCCATAGGGCAGGATCGTCGCGAGAAAATCGTAGCTGCGGGTGAAGGACTTCGCCTTGCCCTTGAAATCGACCTGCTGGTCTTCGTCGAGGTCGTGCACATAGACCGCCACGCAGCCGTCGAGAATCGAGTCGAGCTTCTCGCGCGGCGCGCCGTCCAGAAACAGCGTCACCAGCGCGTCGATCTGCTCGGGCGTATAGACCTGATGCTGATCCAGCTCGCCCTTGAGCGTGTGCAGTTTGTTCGGGTCGGTCTCGCTACTCAGGATCGTGGTGCGGTAGTAGTCAGCAAACGACTTTTCGATGGTCTCGGTGTCGTTCTGGAAATCGAGTACGAACACGTCGCTCTTCTTCGGGTGCGCCCGGTTCAGGCGGGAAAGCGTCTGCACGGCTTTGATGCCCGAGAGCGCCTTGTCCACGTACATCGTGTGCAAGAGCGGCTCGTCGTAGCCGGTCTGGAACTTGTCGGCGCAGATCAGAAAGCGGTACGGGTCTTCCTGAATCCGGTCGGCGATGTCGTTGCTCGGAAAGCCATTCAGCTTGGCCTCGCTGACCTTCTCACCCTGATATTCCGGCTCGCCTGAAAAGGCCACGATCGCCTGATACGGGCTTTTCAGTTCGGTGAGGTAGGCGCGAAACGCGAAGAAATATTCGATTGCCCGCTGGATGCTGCCGGTCACCACCATCGCCCGCGCCTGACCGCCGATCTTGTGCTGGCCGATCACCTGTTCGAGAAAGTGGTCGACCATGATCTCGGCCTTGTCGCGGATTGCCTTGCTGTGGCTCTCGACATAGACGCGCAACTTCTTGCGTGCCTTCTTGACGTCGTATTCGGGATCGCCGGCCACCGTCTTGGCCAACCGGTAATAACTTTCCACCGGCGTGTAGTGCTTCAGCACGTCGAGGATGAATCCCTCCTGAATCGCTTGCTTCATCGTGTAGCTGTGGAAGGGCCGGTGTTTTATCTCGCAACCCGCCTCGCCGCCGGCTTCATACGGCACGCCGAAAATCTCCAGCGTTTTGCTCTTCGGCGTTGCGGTGAAGGCAAAGTAACTGGCGTTGGGCAGCAGCTTGCGCGTTTCAATGATGCGGTTGATCTTGTCCTCGGTGGTCTCGTCTTCCTGCTCTGCGCCGCCTTCCGACAAGGCCATGCTCATCGCCGCCGTGGCTCGCCCGCCCTGGCTGGAGTGCGCCTCGTCGATGATGATGGCAAACCGGCCGCCGCGATGCGCCTCGCCGATGCTGTCGAGCACGAAGGGAAAGGTCTGCACGGTGGAGATGATGATCTTCTTGCCGTCCTTGAGGTACTTCGCCAACTGCTCGGTCTTCGAGCTGCCCGCGCCTTCCTTCACCGCGCCGATGATGCTGCCCACCTGGGCAAAACCCTTGATCGTCTCGCGGATTTGCTGGTCGAGCAGGCGGCGGTCGGTGATGACGATGATCGAGTCAAACACCTCCGCCCCGTCTTTGCGCAGGCCAATCAACTGATGCGCCAGCCAGGCGATGGAGTTCGACTTGCCGCTGCCCGCCGAGTGCTGGATCAGGTAACGCTTGCCCGCTCCGTGAGCGAGCACATCGGCGAGGATCTGTCGCACTACTTCGAGCTGATGGTAGCGGGGGAAAATCTGCACCTGCTTCTTCTTGCCCGTCTTGGGGTTCACTTCCTCCACGATCTGGGCATAGTTTTCTAAAATGTCGGTCAACCGCGCCGGGGTGAGGATGCGCTTCCACAGGTAATCGGTCTTCAGGCCATCGGGGTTGGGCGGGTTGCCCGCGCCGTCGTTCCAGCCCTGATTGAAGGGCAGAAACCACGAATCCTTGGCCATGCCCTTGGTGCCCTTGAGGGCGGTGCACATGCGCACCTCGCTATCGTCCACCGCGAAGTGCACCACGCAGCGGCCAAAGGCAAACAACGTCTCGCGCGGATCGCGGTCGCGTTTGTATTGCTCCACCGCGTCGTCCACCGTCTGCTTGGTCAGGCTGTTTTTCAGCTCGAAGGTGATCAGCGGCAGGCCGTTGATGAAGGCGCACAAATCCAGCGCCCGCTTGGTTTGTTCGCGGCTGTAATAAAGCTGGCGGGTGATGCTGAAGCGGTTGGTGGCATGGCGCGCCACCGCCTTGGCGTTGTCCGCCGAGGGTGTACCGTAGAACAGGTCGAAGCTCAGCGCCCCGTGCTTGATGCCATTGCGCAGCACATAGATCACGCCGTGCCGGGTGATCTCGCCTTGCAGACGGGCAAGAAACTTCTGCCGCGCTATGCCTTTTGTGTCGCGGTAATCTCCGATGCCGAGCTTGGCGTATTCCTCGGGCTGGGTGGTGTGCAGAAAGGTGAAGAGCTGCGCGGTATCGACGGCAAACTCGCGATCATAAGTGGCCGACGTTCCGGCAATCCAGCCCGTGCCACCGGTGGCGGGTGCCGCCTCGGCCACGCCCAACGGCGCGCCGCTGGGCAGACCGTCGACGCCGGTCATGTGGCGCATGATCAGCGTTTCGAGGCCCTTTTCGCTGGTGTCTGTTTTCATGGCTTATTCCTATAGAGGGTCGGTCGCCGCAATACGCGGCTTTAGTCCAAGGCGAATTCTCTTGTCAAGTTCCGTGAGGTCGAAATCCGGCGGCGTCGGTTTGTATTCCTTCGAGTCCTTCTGAAGCCCATACCTCTTGCGTTGGTGACTACGCAACTGTTGGAGAGGGAGGCGCATCGTAAGGAAGGTCTGGTTGTCACCTCCCTTTATACGAAGCGGATTTAAATTTTCTGTTTTTGATGGGCTGACGACGCGCGAGTCACCGAACTGCGCGCTATTGACCTGAATCACGTAACAGTGGAGGTCCCGGGCGGCGGACTCTACGATATTGGAGAAGTAATTGACGTCCTTGTTGTATTCAGAACAGACAATGAAATCGACCATGCCCTTGAAAATGCAACGGTCCTCCAAGCTTGATAACTCGTAGCAGTTGTAGACGGCAAAACTTGCACCACGCCATTGAAAGAGCTGGTAACGGCTCATCGTTGGAAATTGTGGGATTTCCAAGCGATTGTTGGTTAGCTGAAATTTCTCTTCTGGTGAGTAATGATTCTTTAAACGTCGGATCGGCGCACACTCCTTCGCTCCTCGCGCCCCACGAAACGGAAGTGCCGCCAGCAATTCGTTCCAAGCGTGGTTTTTCTCGTCAACACGATGTTCAAGACCGCAGATCACGCCTACTTGATGATCTTTTGCCCATCGGGTAATAAACGTTGCCCACCGATGCGGCACCGATACCTCCGGCAGAACCAGCAAATCCACACGTTGCTCAGGGTGACGAACGCCGTGTTTCACCACATCGTTAAGCAGTTCTGAGAGCACCTTTTTCCGTTGCCGAGAAACATTCGGTGCGCCCATGAAGCTGCCTTCAATGTTCTTTTCATCCACCGTCAGGTGCCCGACCGCGACCCGTAATTCTTTATGCAAATCCGGTGTGCGAGCGCCAATCGGAATTTTGAGAAATGGCTTCATTTTGAAACCTCTTCGCCGACGAGTTCGCTGGTTACATCCGCGAACTCAGAGCCATGAAATTGGCTGTAGACCTCGTTTGCCCTCGCGACCGCATCCTTATCACCACGCTGAACGCAGCCGGAATCAACGAACCCAAGGCATTCGTCAAAATGCACAAAGCGTGGCGAATTAGCCACCTTCTGAGGGTCAATCACCAAGCCAGTAGCGCTCCATGGCGATGCCAGATTTCCGTCAAAGCTGGTGTAGTTCAACAGCGGTATCGCCACCAGATGATGTCGGATTAGATTCGAATTTCGCCATAGTCGCGTCGCGGTGGAATTGCCGCTATCAGTCGCGCCCGTAACCGCCAGACTCAATTCCATACAAAGCTCGAGGTGAGCTTCTAACGACTGCCGAAGGGCGATGTCTACTTGTGATCGAGTGCCCGCCTCGGCCTGCATATTGGAAGATGTAGTTCGAACTTTTAGAATCTCGTTACGCATCGCCTTACTAAAGCGCTCGGCGCCCTTCTGGTCTCCCGCGACTACCAGAAAGCTGATGACACGCTCCCACATGTCCCAGTATTCAATCGCGTTTCGGCCCTTAAAGAACCGGAACAGTTCGTCCCGCAAAACCCGATCGACAGAACCTTCTGTCATCAAGTGGAGCTGGGTTTGCTTGGCAAGATGGCCCGCCAGTTCCCAACGGTTTTCCGCGACTGCCTTCACGCTGCGGAATTTGTTTACTGAGCCGTCATACAACAGGTCGTAGGCGACCTGCGCAACAGGGCTCTCATCGCCATCCACCGGCAAGAGCGCAAAATCGCTGGCGTTTTCCTCGATCTGCTTTTGGAACTTATCAAGACCGGCAGTTGAATGCTCTGCGTCGAAGTACTGCAAAATACATTTCTGCTTTTGCAGGAAAAGGCCCGGTCTGGAACGAAGCTCAAATCCTTTCGCCGTCTCATCCCATTCAAGAATTCCAGAGTTTACGAGAACCCGATCCATAAAACTCTTGATGGGGTCCGAGTCTTCCGGCGGCTTAGACATCGCTACGACCATCAGGATGTCGTCAACATAGCGCCCGTAGTAAGCAGGCCGGACATTTTCAAGGATCGCGTCGTCAAACTCCTTCAGATACCAGTTGGCGATCACCGGGGACGCACTGAACCCAATCGGCAGACACGTTGCCTGTTCAGGTAAATCTGGATGCGTAATGGCGAGCATTGGTTTGAGCTTCTCGCGGTAGCTCTTGCAGACTTCTTCGATGCATGTGAAAAATTTTGCACCCAGAATCTGCCGCTGCATGAGAAATGCATGGAGCGGCCCTTTGGGCACAGGGCGTTTGATCTGCGTGCGGAGGGCTTCCCAGTCGAGTTGGATGCGATAATAATATTCCCGCACGTCGAGACCGATCACGCAGACACTCTGCCGATCCTCGGAGAGAAGGTCTCGGGCTTTTTGAATGCCGGAGTCCCGCCACTTCGCATACAGTTCGTGATATTTCTTGAAAAGGTAGGCCGAGTGATCCTCGTCTTTTCCGACAAACGAGTGGAGACGGGAACCAGAGCAATGTTTTGAGAGCGTGTGATCATATTCAGCCCCCTCAATCATCAGCCACAGCACCGACAGCAGATGCAACTCAACCGGTCCATCAAACATGTAGTTCACTTTTGCCACCAGATGCTCTGGCGCGCTCGTGACATTTGACACAAACGAGCCCTGATCTTCGTCTCGTTTCCTCGGCCCATCGACGCCTTTTGGAATGACGTCAAAGCGAATGTCATCGAGCCAAGTCTTGAACTCGGCAGTCTCGTGAGGCGCTTTGGATTCTGCGACCTTCACGATTATTTGGAGCCGTTCTTCAAAGTCAGCTGCGCACTCAAACTCGGCCAAGCGCCGTCGCAAGGTGAGCGGCTGTTTCTCGAAGTGAACCATCTGTTTCAACTTCTTGTAGGCAACTTTTACTCGGTCGTGTAGGTCGAGAATCATTCTTCACTTTCCTCGATTTCTTCCATAGCCTCGTCAGTAGCGGGTTCTGCGGAGGGGGCGTTAGGTAATTCGGGCAGAGTGGCGGCGGCTTCGCGCACGTCCAGCTTGCCGGTCACGATGTCGGCGGTCAGGCGCGTGCGGTATTCCTGCATCAGCGCGATTTCCCGCTCGGTGCGGGCGATGACGGTGTTGAGGGCGGCGGTTTCGGTGGTTACCGCCGCCATGATTTCGGTTTGCTCGGGTTGCGGCGGAACCGGAAGCCGGATGTCGTAAAAGTCGTCCGTGTAGAGTCGCCAGAAGCCTTCGACGAGTCCCTTGGCGCGAGTGCGCAGTTCACGGCGGCAGGCCGATGAGCGGAGAACACTTTCGTAATACTCCATGCTGATCGCCGCCCGCTTCCGAAATACAGAGTAGTCCGGGCTGATGACACCGCCTTGTTTCGCCAATGCAAAAACGCCGAGGTGGGCTTTTAAGCGGTTCAATACAAGATCACCTTCCTTGCAAAGCTTCGCACCAGCGTAAGAATCTGATCGCATTGCACTTTCGACCATGCTGCTTGGAACAAGGCCGAGGCGCTGACTCATCGCCAAGTGCGTTTCTTTCCCTTCCTGCGAGCGCTCATCGACTTCACGGAAAAGATACTTGGCTCGTCGCACCTCCCAATACTTCGGGATCTCACCGAGCCAGTGGATACCGGAGGGCTTGAGGGGAGCGTCGGCGAGGCCGCGAGTGACGGCGCGGTGGATGATGGCCTGCTTTTGCTCGTTCAGCAGCCCGATCAGCTTGCGCTTGGCGCGGATGAAGCCGTCGATTTTCCGGTTCGCGTGATCCAGAAACCGCACGATGGCCGCTTGTTCGGCGGGTGGCGGGACAATCGCGATGGAGTTCCGAAGGTCGGGATAGAAAAGGTTGCGCTGGATGTCTCCTACGCCCCGCGACGCAACGACGTATTGCGCGACCATCGCCGGGCTACGGAACAGATAGTTCGCGTAGCCAGGATTCAGTTTCGGCGACAGCTTCAAGACCACGTAGGCCGGACTTATGATGCCTTGAAATTTCGAAACCCCAATGGAGCCACGCCATGCCTGCTGGTTGTTCAAGACGAAGTCCCCGGGAGCAACGACTTGGTATTTACTCAAATCCAGACTTGGCTTGTGAACCTGACCGCCGCTGTCAGCGTAGCGAATAACTCCTCGATGGAGATATACAGACAACAATTCCAAGTCGGTTCTGCCGCACTCGCTCTTCGGCGTTGCGACCCGACACAACGGATATGACGCCCACTGGCGAGGAACCTGCCCGAGCCATTTCTGCCCCGACTCCTTGTATTCCGCATACGGCTTGAGCCCTTCAATCATGGCTGGACTCCCGGTTCGTCACTATCCCAGTATTCGCGGTAGGCGTTGACGTAGTCAGCGGTGGCGGCGGGGTCGATGTCCCAATAGTGACGACAGAGCTTCTTGTACATCTGCAACACGGCTGCATCGCCGCAGAAGTCGAGCAGGCGATCGAGCGTGTGTTCGATATGCTCCATATCGCGCGAGCGGATGCGCAGGATGTCATCCACCACTGGCTGGTATTGCTGCGCCGCCTGTCGCTGAAGTTCACGCATGCTCTCCGCGAGCTGGCGGATCGCTTGCATGTCGTCGGTGTCGCTCACGGCTCTTCCCCCGGGACCGGCAGTCGCCTAGCCTCCTGTTCCCTGGCGTGTTCGATCGCCTGGTGCAGCCGGGCGCGCAGCAGCGGCAGCGGCGGCAGTTCGGTGAGGTACTCGCTGACGCGGATCGATTTGGCATCGAGCTGGAGCAGTTCCACTTGTTCGGCGTCGGCGGCGGCGCACAGGATGAGTCCGATCGGTGCTTCTTCACCCGCAGCGCGTTCGTGTTTATCGAGCCAGCGCAGATAGAACTCCATCTGCCCCACATGGGCCGGCTGGAAGGACTCCAGCTTCAATTCGACGGCGATCAGCCGGCGCAGGTGACGGTGGAAGAAGAGCAGGTCGAGATGAAAATCGTCCTTGCCGACGCTCATGCGCTTCTGGCGGGCGACGAAGGTAAAACCGGCGCCCAGCTCCAGAAGCACATTTTCGATTTCACGCAGGATGGTGCTTTCGAGGTCGCGCTCGCTGTAGGCGCCTCGCAAGCCGAGCAGATCAAGAAGATACGGATCGCGGAAGACGAGATCGGGGCTCATTCGTCCTTCGCGGAGATTGGCCAGTTCTGCGGTGATGACGGCGTCCGGCTTCTTCGACAGGGCGGTGCGCTCAAACAGCATGCCGCCGATCTTCTGGCGCAGTGTGCGCACATCCCAACGCTCGATGCGGCACATTTCGGCATAGAAGTCCCGGGCCAAGGGCGCCTTGATCGGCAGCAGCTCGATGAAGTGGCTCCAGCTCAATACTTGCGACAATGTCGCAAGTATCTGCTCCTCCGTAATCCACTCGGCGAATCGGGCCATCCTGGTCAGTGCTGTGTAGTTGAACCCGGACCCGAACTCCGCCGTCAATTCTTGCGACACTGTCGCAAGAATCTGCTTGCCATAGGCGGCGCGGCCCTCCTGCAAGTTTTCCCTGAGCAGGCGATGCCCCACCTGCCAACAAAGCACGGTATGTGTGGAATTGGCGGCGGTTGCCAGCCGCTGGCGAGCCGCCTGAATCAGACTGCGTAAATCCGAGAGGAGCGCGTCTCCTTCGACGCTGCCCAGTTGCTGCCTATCTTCAGACGGCACTGCGGATTTCTGCTTAAGCGGCGAAACCACCTTTTTTGTCATGCCACCGCCCCTCCGGTGATCTCGCTGAGCAGACCTTCGGTTTCCTGCTCCAGTGCGAGGATGTCGGCGCTGATCTCGGCGAGGGTGCGCAATTGCGGCGGCTGGTAGAAGTGGCGGGTGAAGCTGACTTCGTAGCCGATCTTGGTGTCGGCTTCGACGAGCCAGGCATCGGGCGTGTAAGGCAGCACTTCGCGGCGGATGAAGGCTTCGATGCCGCCGTCTTCAAGCAGCGGGATTTGTTCGTAGTCGCGCAGTTCGCTGTCGGGCTCATATTCGACGACGCAGGTCTTGCCGTCGATCTTTGCCTCGAACAGGCCGCGCAAGGGATCGGGCAGGGTCTTGCCGGGCTTGTGGATTTTCTTGATGACGGCGGGCGCGTCTTCGACCCGCCAACTGACGGCGTTGATGATCAGCTTTAGGTCGGCGGCGCTGGGCTTGAGGCCGAGTTTCTTGAGCGTCGCCTCGACGCGCTCAAGGAAGATGTTGTGGTCTTCCATCAGGCTGTCGCCGAGGGCTTCGCGGAGCCGGGTGGCGGTTTCGATGAGTTGGGCGTCGCGTTTCCAGGTGGCGTCACTCAGCAGCTTTTTCTTCTTCTTGTCGGAAAGGCTTTTCTTGGGTGACTCGGCTTCGCTTTCCTCGTCATCCTCATCGCTGTCGCCTTTGCCCCATTCGTTGACGATTTTCTCCAACTGCGTGCGGACGGAAGCGGGGTTTTCAAAGAGGGCATCGCCAAGCTGCTCGTAGAGAATGGCGCGGATTTCTTCGTCGCCAGAGGCATAACGCAGTGTCTCGATACGCTGGAGTGTGAGTTGGCTATGCAGGCGTTGCGGGCGCTCGACTTTGACTTTCCAATAACCGAAGGCGGCATTGGGGAATATCTTCGACTGCGGAGTTTCCTTGAACGCGAGGAAGCTGTCGCAAATGCGCCGGATGTCATCGGCGGCCAGTTCGCAATTCTTCTTCCCCATGTTCTTGCGCAGCGGCTTGAACCATTGGGTGGCGTCGATGAGCTGGACCTGGCCTTTGCGGTGCGCGGGCTTGCGGTTGCTCAACACCCAGATATAGGTGGCGATGCCGGTGTTGTAGAACAGGTTCAGCGGCAGGGCGACGATGGCCTCCAGCCAGTCGCTCTCGATGATCCAGCGGCGGATATTGCTTTCACCCTGACCGGCGTCGCCGGTGAACAACGACGAGCCGTTATGCACCTCAGCGATACGGCTGCCGAGCGGCGTGTCGTGCTTCATCTTGCTCAGCATGTTGGCTAGAAAGAGCATCTGGCCGTCGCTGGAGCGGGTGATCAGCGAGTATTCGGCATCGCCCGCGTGCTCGATGACGAAGCGCGGGTCTTTCAGTTCTTTCTTACCGCCCATGCGCTCTAGGTCGCTCTTCCAGCTCTTGCCGTAAGGGGGATTGGCGAGCATGAAGTCGAACTCGCGGGAGCGGAAGGCGTCGTTGGCCAGCGTGCTGTGCTCGGGGCCGCCGACGATGTTGTCCGCCGCGTCGCCGTCGCCCTTGAGCAGGAGGTCTGCTTTGCAGATGGCGTAGGTCTCGCCATTGATTTCCTGGCCGTAAAGGTGCGTCACGACCTGTTTCCCGTGGGTCTTGGCGATCTGCTGGAGCGTCTCCTCGGCCACGGTTAGCATGCCGCCGGTGCCGCAGGCGCAGTCGTAGAGCAGGTAGGTGCCTGACTCAATCTTGTCGGCGACGGGCAGGAACATCAGGTTCGCCATCAGTCGCACGGCATCGCGGGGCGTCCAGTGTTCACCGGCCTCTTCATTGTTGTCCTCGTTAAAGCGGCGGACGAGTTCCTCGAACATCGTGCCCATCGAGTGATTATCGAGGCCGGGCATGTCGCCCGCTGGGAAGGGGCTGATGTTGATGTCCTTGTCGAGAAATTTCTCGATCAGCATGCCAAGGGCGTCGGCCTTCGAGAGCCGAGGAATCTGGTGGCGAAACTCGAAGTTGGTCAGGATGTCCTGCACGTTGGGGGAGAAGCCGTCGAGGTAGGCTTCGAAGTCGTCCCTGAGCTTCTGCTGGGTCGCGCGGGCCTTCAAGTCGCGGAGAAGAAAGGGTGACGTGTTGTAGAACGCTTGGCCGGACGCGTCACGCAGTGCGTCGTCCTGATTGGTAATTCCTTCCTTGTCGAGTGCGGCCTTCATATCAAGCACGGCCTGCTTGGTCGGCTCCAGCACGGCATCAAGGCGGCGCAGCACGGTCATGGGCAGGATGACATCTCGGTATTTGCCGCGAACGTAAACATCGCGCAGCACATCGTCGGCGATGTTCCAGATGAAGTTGGTCAGCCAGTTGAGTTGCGCTTGATCCATGGGTAGTTTTCCTGTCGGCGTATTAGCGCTTGCGCGGCGCCGCTTTGCGCGCGGCCTTCACGGCCGGTGTCGGCAGTTCCTGAATCTCAACCCCCACCCGCCCGCAATAGTCGCGGATCATCATCGCAATCATGTTGGCGATGGAGCGGTGCTCATTGATCGCAGCCACGCGCACGGCTTCCTTGAGTTCAGGTTCGATACGAAATGTCAGCGTGGCGGTCTTGGCGGAGGCCATGGTTTCCCCTTGGGTAGCGCATGTACTGTGAAAGTACGGTACTGTACTGTAAAGTCTCGCATGGTCAAAATAGGTACTGCCATTTAACCCGAGGAGCGGGCGCATGGCCCAGCACTATTTCACCCGAGCCTTCCATTCGATAGCGACTTCCAGCCTGGTACTCATCGCAGCGCACCAAAAAGCGGTGCCGAAAATGTGCCCAAATGGGGACATATCCAGACCACTGGAAACCACTGGAGGGGTAAAGTACAAAAGAAAGAACCCCATAAGAATCATGGGGTCCAGAAGTATCTGGAGTGGTCCAGACGGTAAAACAATTTGGTGGAGGCGGCGGGAATTGAACCCGCGTCCGCAAACCTTCCACAGGCAGCCC
>WOZO01000068.1 GCA_011620315.1 Sideroxydans sp.
GGCACGCGACCATTCACTCGTCGCAAGTCCACCTTGCTGGTCAGCCAATCGGCGCACTGGTTGGCGAGCCACCGCGCCTGCAGCTGATTGCGGTTCGCGCGGTCACCGCCACCGCCCAGGAATTCCAGTGCGTCGTCACCAGTTGGCAGGATGAGCTCAACCCGTTCGAGCTTGGCCAACGCATCGCGCAGCTCGGCAAAGGCGAACAGCGAGAACGATGGGGTGACGCAGCCCATTTGGCTGTCAGGTTTGAGGTGCGGGCGCACCAAATCGATGACTCGATCTGTGCCGCTGTTCGGAACCAGCTTCATTCGTTCTTGTCCTCTCCCTTGATTGCGCTCCGGTGCTAGCGTCGCCTGCCGACGACTGAGCGGCAATCCAGACATCGATGTCGGTTCGCTTGAACCGTCAAGTGACACCGACCTTAAAGCCGGGCAACTTGCGACCCGCCGCTAGGCGATAAACAGTGCGCCGGTTAACTGCAAATAATCGGCTACTTCTTTGAGCGTCATAACGCTTTCTGGCGGTAAGTCATTAAGTTCTAGGGCGAAAGGAAGGAAATTGCAGTGTAAGCGAGTGCATCAATGCAAAAAGGATCAGATATCAAAGCGGGCCTAATAAAGAAAGGCTAAACAAACACCCAAAGTCACGAGCAAAGGCCAGTCTTCTTCAAGCCGTCGGTGCGTTTCTAAGCCCACTCCCTCCTTCTCAGTAGTACTCAAGCTCTTGCTATGAGCACGTCAGCCAGCCGCGTGGTGTATTGCGGGGTTCGTCGCTCTTGGCGCATTGCCCACTCATGGGCCTGCGGGACTCCAGCGCTTCCGACAAAAACCGTTCTCTTGCCGAAGCGGCGATTCAGTTGATCCATGGTGCCCATCAGGTGTGACTGATCGCGGCCTTCGCCAGGCTCTAGGTCAAGTTCGGCTTGGGACAGCGACGACTCCACCAGGTCCAACAACATGACGCCGCACTTGGCCAATTGGTAGCCGGGCTCGTAGATCCGTCGCATCCCTGCAATGGCCGCAGCCACCAGCAGCGCGCTATCGGCCGTGGGCCGTCGAAGTGGAACCATGACGCCGCGCGAGAACTGCGGCGGCGGTCGGAATGGTGATGTGTGCGCGAACACGTAGACCTGGCTGGCGAAGCTCCCTTGTTTGCGCAGCTTTTCGCCTGCGCGTGATGCAAACTCACTCACGGCCTCCAGCATCGGGCCCAGCTCGGAAACGGATCTCCCGAAAGAGCGCGTGACCGCAATTTGTTTCTTGTTGCTGGGCGCATCTTCCAGGGGTATGCACGATTGGCCGCGCAGCTCGCGCACCGTGCGTTCAAGCACCACGCTCCAGCGCCTGCGCACGGTCGCGGGGTCAAGCCTGGCCAAGTCCCAGGCGGTGTTGACACCACCCTCCTTCAATTGCGCACCAATGCGGCGCCCTACTCCCCAAACGTCGCCTACCGCTGTTGCCTGCAAAACCGCTTGCTGCTCGTCGACGGACATCGCCGCAAAGCTGCAAACTCGGGCCAGGTTCGCAGGGTAGCTACCTGGTTTGCGCTCGGCGGATTTCGCAACATGGTTCGCCAGTTTCGCAAGGGTCTTGGTACCACCAATCCCTATGCCGCATGGGAGGCCCACCCATTGCAGAATGCGCGCCCGTATCCTTTGCGCCCTCTCCACCAAATCACCCCGCACGCCATCGAGGCCGATGAACGATTCGTCGATGGAATAGATCTCCTGAGTCGGCCCCAAGCCTGCAGCCAAACTCATCATCCGGTTGCTCATGTCCCCATACAAAGGGAAGTTGGCGGAAAGCCCAATCAAGCCGTCAGACTCGACAAGCCCTGCGATCTGGAACCACGGGGCGCCCATCTTGATGCCCAGCGCTTTTGCTGCCTCGGATCGCGCGACGGCGCACCCATCGTTGTTGCTCAACACGACAAGCGGGCGCCCCGCCAGCGCCGGCCGAAACACGGTTTCGCAGGTTGCGTAGAAGTTGTTTCCATCCACCAGCGCGAACATGGGTCAGGCCCGAAAACGCTTGATCGTCGCTGTGACTACGCCCCAGATTTCCACGATCTGGCCATCCTTGGGAACGATTTCTGGATAGGTTGGGTTGGCCGGTTTGAGCTTCATGCGGCCATGTCTGAGCCACAGGGTCTTGCAGGTGAATTCACCATCCACGACGGCCAAGACAACATCGGTATGAATCGGCTTGAGGGCACGGTTCACCACCAGTAGATCACCATCAAAAATGCCCGCCTCGCGCATGGAATCGCCGCGCAGCCGCACGATAAACGTGGCCTGGGGGTGGGTCACAAGGATGGTCGTCAAGTCCAGCCGCTCGACCGCGAAGTCTTCTGCGGGCGACGGGAAACCCGCGTGCACAGTGTCCCCCACCATCGGCAAAACCAGTGGCTCAGGGCCGCATAAGATCGGCCTCCATGGCGCAATACTGTACATTTGCACAGTATAAATTACACTCCAGACGTGCTCTTGGCTGATAGACGCTACGACAGGCCGGCGCACCCACCAGAACATGGCGCTATCGTGCCCGCGCTACCGTTCAAGAAATACTGAGCCGGTTCGCCTGCCCCGCCCCATTTTCCCGGTCATTTAGCAACGAAAGCTGAGGCAACAACTGACGGCCATCGACCGGGAGCGGGCCTTCGTTGGCCAGTAGTCAGACTCGCTCCTCCCAGACGGTTACTTCATGTCCCGCGGCTTCTTAACGAAACCTTCGGGACTCAGCAGGTTTTCGGTATCGAGGGCATGTTGGACCAGCAAGTTTTGGATGTGCGGGAGCGACAAATCTGCAAAGTTT
>WOZO01000076.1 GCA_011620315.1 Sideroxydans sp.
GTCGCCGCCGAACGCCTGCGCGCGCGTATCGCCGCTGCGGGGCTGGATGTCGATGTGTTGTGCGGCAATGATGCGTTGGTAAAGGTCGCTACCTTGCCGGAGGTGGATGCCGTGATGGCGGCCATCGTCGGCGCGGCGGGTATGCGTCCCACACTGGCGGCAGCGGAAGCGGGCAAGAAGGTGTTGTTGGCGAACAAGGAGACGCTGGTGCTGGCCGGTCATCTGTTCATGGATGCGGTGCGCCGCAGCGGTGCCGTGCTGTTGCCCATCGACAGCGAGCACAACGCCATCTTCCAGTCCTTGCCGCACGATTATGCGGGCGACATGCAACAGAGCGGCGTCAGCAAGATATTGCTCACCGCTTCCGGCGGCCCGTTCCGCAGCACACCTTTATCCGCGTTGCAGGACGTCACGCCGGACCAGGCCTGCGCCCATCCCAACTGGAGCATGGGGCGCAAGATCTCGGTCGATTCCGCCAGCATGATGAACAAGGGGCTGGAGGTGATTGAGGCGCACTGGCTGTTCAACGCCGACGCCGACGACATCCAGGTGGTGGTGCATCCGCAGAGCGTGATCCATTCCATGGTGCAGTACATCGACGGTTCGGTAGTGGCGCAGTTGGGCAATCCCGACATGCGCACGCCTATCGCCTATGCCCTGGCCTGGCCGGAGCGCATCGCCTCCGGCGTCGCGCCGCTCGATCTGTTCGCCATCGCCAAGCTGGATTTTGTTGCGCCGGATTTCGTGCGTTTCCCGTGTCTGGCCTTGGCGTATCAAGCCTTGCGTGCCGGCGGCACGGTGCCGGCGCTGCTCAATGCCGCGAATGAAGTGGCGGTGGATGCCTTCCTGAATCGCCGCATCGCTTTCCTTGATATCCCGCGCCTGATCGAATCGGTGATGGCGGCAGTGTCTCGCTCCGAAGTGCACCAGTTGCAGGATGTGCTCGATGCCGACGCAGCCGCCCGAGTCGCCGCGCAGGCGTGGGCGGGACAGAACGCAAAGTGAGATTCTGGCCGCTACTGAACCTCCGTATGCCGATGTGGTCATCGTGCATATCCACTGACGGAACCCTTCACAAACCATGATCACATTGCTGGCCTTTGTCGTCGCTATCGTCGTGCTGGTGGTCTTCCACGAGTACGGACACTATCTGGTCGCGCGCTGGTGCGACGTGAAGGTGCTGCGTTTCTCGGTCGGTTTCGGCAATGTCATCTACTCGCGCCGCTTTGGCAAAGACGGTACCGAATGGGCTTTGTCGGCCATTCCCTTGGGCGGCTACGTGAAGATGCTGGATGAGCGGGAAGGGGAGGTCGCGCCGAACGAATTGCGCCGTGCCTTCAATCGCAAACCGGTGTTGCAGCGCATGGCCATCGTCGTGGCAGGCCCGTTGGCCAACCTGTTGTTGGCTGTGGTGCTGTACTGGGCGCTGTTCATGTACGGCGTGCCGGGCATCAAGCCGGTGCTGGGCGAGATCGCGCCGGGCACACCGGCTGCCGTCGCCGCCTTGCAGGCCGAGAGCACCCTCGTCAGCATCAACGGACAAGCCGTGCAAAGCTGGCAGGAAGTACGCTGGAACCTGCTTGAACTCATCTTGCAACAGCGCGCTGCCAAATTGGAACTGCGCAACAAAGCAGGCGATGTCGTGCTTCGGGAACTGGATATGTCGCGTCTGAGCGCGGCCGATCTGGATGGCGACTTTATGCGCAAGCTGGGTTTGCTGCCTTACCAGCCGCCGGTGTATCCGATCATCGGCCAGCTGACCGAGGACGGTGCCGCGGCGCAAGCGGGCATGAGGACGGGAGACCGGGTGTTGTCCGTGAACGGCCAAAGCATCGCGCTATGGGAAGACTGGGTCAAGGTGGTACGTGCCCATCCCGGGCAGTTGCTGCGGCTTGAGATCGAGCGCGACGGTGTGCGGCGCGCAATGTCGCTGACACCGGTCGCTGTGATGGACAAGGGCGAACGTATCGGCCGCATCGGGGCGGGGGCGCAGATCGACCGCTCAGCATTCCGGGCTTTGCTGACGGACGTGCGTTATCCGCCGTTGCAAGCGCTGTCCGAAGGTGTGCGCAAGACCTGGGAGACGGCGACCATCAGTTTGAAGATGATGGGCAAGATGGTGCTGGGCGAAGTGTCGCTGAAGAACCTGTCCGGCCCGATCACCATCGCCGACTATGCCGGCCAGTCGGCGCAGATGGGGTTGGGTGCCTATGTGGGTTTTCTGGCGCTGATCAGCATCAGTCTGGGAATATTGAATCTGCTGCCGATCCCGTTATTGGATGGCGGTCATTTGCTGTATTATTCGGTCGAATTTTTCAAGGGCAGTCCGGTCTCCGATGATCTGTGGGAAGCAGGGCAGAAAGTCGGTATCGCACTCTTGGTGACCATGATGGCTTTTGCGTTGTACAACGACGTGAGCCGCCTGATTTTGGGTTGATAAATAATGGATTTTAGAAAACTAGCTGGCGTGATCGCGCTTGTACATGGTGCGTCCGCCTGGGCAGGGCAGCCTTTCGTAGTGAAAGATATTCGCATCGAGGGTATTCAGCGCACTGAAGCGGGCACCGTATTCAGCTATCTGCCGATCAAGGTGGGCGATACACTGGATGATGACCGTTCCACCGCCGCGCTGCATGCCTTGTTCGCCACCGGTTTCTTCAAGGATGTGCAACTGCTGGCAGAGCAGGATGTGCTGGTGGTGCGCGTGCAGGAGCGTCCCACCATCGCCAGCGTCGAGCTGGACGGCATCAAGGATTTCCCCAAGCCGCAGTTGCTGGACAATCTGAAACTGGTCGGCCTGGCCGAAGGACGCATCTTCGACAAGTCCGCGCTGGAGAAATCCGAGAACGAACTGAAGCGGCAGTACATCGCGCGCGGCAAGTATGCGGTCGTGGTCAAGACCACAGTCAAGGAACTGGAACGCAACCGTGTCGCGGTCAGCATGATCGTGGTCGAAGGAAAACCATCCAGGATCCGCCAGATCAACATCATCGGCAACCGGCATTTCAGCGATGACGACCTGCTGGCCGAGATGAAACTGACCACACCGGGCTGGTTTACCTGGCTGAGCAGCAACGATCAGTATTCCAAACCCAAACTGTCCGCCGACATCGAGACCATCCGCAGCCTGTACCTGAATTCGGGTTACATGGACTTCTCTGTGGACTCGACCAATGTGACGATCTCCGCCGACAAGAAGGACATCTACATCACGCTCAATCTTACCGAGGGCGAGCAGTACACGATCTCCGACATCAAGGTGGCGGGTGCCAAGAATGTGTTCAGCAACGATGCATTGCGGGCCATGGTTGACGTGCAGCCGGGACAGGTGTTCTCCCGTGAGGCGTTGACCGCGGCCTCGGAGAAGATTCGCGAGAATCTGGGCGAGGAGGGTTACGCCTTTGCCAATGTGAATATCGTGCCGGATATCGACAAGGAGAAACATCAGGCCGCGTTCACCTTTGTGGTCGATCCCATGCAGCGCGCCTATGTGCGCAACATCAATGTCTCGGGTAACGACAAGACCAGGGACGAAGTCGTGCGGCGTGAATTCCGCCAGATGGAAGGCGGCTGGTTCGCCACTTCCAAGATCAAAAAATCCAAGCAGCGCATCGACCGGCTGGGTTTCTTTGACAGCGTGAATGTCGAGACGCACCAGGTGCCCGGCAGCACGGATCAACTCGATCTGGACCTGACCGTGGCCGAGAAATCGACCGGCAATTTCAACATCGGTATGGGTTTCAGCAACGGCGAAGGTTTGACGTTCATGGGCGGTGTGACCCAATCCAACCTGTTCGGCACGGGTAATTACCTGTCCACGCAGATCAACACCAGCAAGGTGAACCAGGTCTATTCCGTGTCCTACACCAATCCGTACTACACCGATGACGGCGTCAGCCGCGGTTTCGATATCTACAAGCGTCGTTCCGACGTGACCTCGACCAGCATCAGCCAGTACACCTCCGATACCTACGGTGCGGGCGTCCGTTTCGGTGTGCCGATCAGAGATGAAGAGATGTTCCATTACGGCTTGGCGCTGGAGAACACCACAATCGGCTTGACCGCCAATAGCCCGCAGCGATTCATCGATTACATCGACACCTTCGGCAAGACCAACCTGAACGTGCTGGGTACCATCGGCTGGTCGCGTGATTCCCGGGACAGCGCGATCTTCCCCAATGAGGGAATGACGCAACGCGCCAACATCGAAGCCTCGCTGCCTGTGTCGGGCCAGCGTTTTTACAAAGTCACCTATACCCAGCAGTGGTACCAGCCGTTGACCGAAAATCTGATCCTGCACCTGAACGGCGATCTGGGGCTGGCGGACGGCTACAGCGGCATGACACTGCCTTTCTTCAAGAGCCTGTACGCGGGCGGTTCGGGCTCGGTACGCGGCTACGATTTCAACTCACTGGGCCCGCGCGATGCCAGCGGCTATTCGCTGGGCGGCAATCGGCGCGTGGTGGGCAACGCCGAACTATTGTTCCCCATGCCCGGTATGGAAAAGAGCCAGTCGCTGCGCATGAGCCTGTTCATCGACGGCGGCGCGGTATACGGCGATGCGACGCAGCAGGTGGCTTCGGAGGGAATGCGCTATGCTGGCGGCCTGGGTCTGACCTGGTTCTCGCCGGCCGGTCCGATCCAGATCAGCTGGGCCAAGGCCTTGAATTCGCAGCCGCAGGACAAGCTGCAGTTCTTCCAGTTCACCATGGGTGGCATGTTCTAGGGAACGGATAACTTCGCGGACCTTTGTCCGAAAAGGAGCAATCATGAAGAACATATTCTTTGCAATCGTTTTCGGGGTGCTTGTCGCTGCCAATGCGCAGGCGGGCGATTTTCGTATCGGTATCGTCGATACGGAACGCATCCTGCGTGAATCGGCGCAGGCGCTTGCCGCGCAGAAGAAGATCGACAAGGAGTTCGCGGTACGCGACCGGGAGATCAAGATGCTGGCCGTCGAGATCAAGGATGCGCAAGAGGATCTGGACAAGAACCGTGGCAAGCTGTCCGATTCTTCGCGCCGTATCAAAGAGCGCGAGATCGTCAACCTCAACCTGCAATTGCAAACGCGCCAGCGCGAGTTCCGCGAAGACTTGAGTCTGCGTCAGAACGAGGAATTGGCCCAGATTCTCGCCAAGGCGGACAAGGCGATCCGCGCCATTGCCGAGAGTGAGCAATATGATGTCATATTGCAGGAAGCCGTCTATCGCAATCCGCGCGCGGACATCACAGACAAAGTACTGAAGTATCTGGAAGGCGAACCACTTTCCGAATCGGGCAAGTGATAGTTCGGGGGGAGAAGATGGAGCGTCCAATCTACAGCTTGGCTGATATCGTTGCCTGTTTGGGCGGGCAGGTGCTTGGTGATGCGCAAACAGTCGTATCGCAGATCGCCACACTGGAAAAAGCCGGCCAAGGGCATATCGCATTTCTTGCCAACGCAAAATACCGCAAGCAGTTGGAAGACAGTCACGCTTCCGCTGTGATACTGGGCGAGGCGGATGCCGAACTGACCCGGCGCCCGCGCATCATCGCCGCCAATCCCTATTCCTATTTTGCCAGGCTGTCGGCTTTCCTGAATCCCCTGCGCGAATATGCACCCGGCGTGCATCCCACTGCAGTGGTCGATCACGGTGCGCATGTGTCTGCCGATGCGCATATTGGTGCCAATGTCTGGGTGGGCGAAGGCGCGCGTATCGGTGCGCGCACGGTGGTGATGGCCGGTTGTCAGATTGGCGAGAATGCGACATTGGGCGAGCAGACGCGCTTGTACCCCAACGTCAGCGTCTATCACGGCTGCGTGCTGGGTGATCACGTCATCGTGCACTCCGGAGCGGTGATCGGTGGGGACGGTTTCGGTATCGCCATGGACGAAGGCCGCTGGCTGAAGATACCGCAGATCGGTCGCGTCGTTATCGGTGACCATGTCGAGATCGGCGCCAATACCACCATCGACCGCGGCGCGCTGGACGACACTGTGATCGAAGAGGGCGTTAAACTGGACAACCAGATCCAGATCGCGCACAACGTGCGCATCGGTGCACATACCGCCATTGCCGGTTGTGTGGGCATTGCGGGCAGTGCCAGTATTGGAAAATACTGCCGCATCGGCGGCAGTGCCGGCATCCTGGGCCATTTGAAGATTGCGGACAACGTCGAGATCGCCTCGTTCACGATGATCGGCAAGTCCATCACCGAGGCGGGCAGTTATGCGGGAATCTATCCATTCAGCAAGAACGACGAATGGCGCAGCAACGCAGTGCACCTGCGCCATCTTGGCGAGCTGGTGAAGCGCGTCAAACGACTTGAACACGATATTGAAACATTGAAGGGGAGAGAAGCATCATGAGCATCACCATGGACATACATGAAGTACTGGAACACCTGCCGCACCGCTATCCGTTTCTGCTGATAGATCGCGTGCTTGAAGTGGTGCCGAACGAGCGCATCGTGGCGCTCAAGAACGTGACCATGAACGAGCCATTTTTTCCCGGTCATTATCCGTACCATCCGGTGATGCCCGGTGTGCTGATCATCGAAGCGATGGCTCAGGCTTCAGCACTGTTGTCGTTCAAAAGTATGGGTACCAAGCCCGATGAGAATTCGGTGTACTACTTCGTCGGTATCGACAATGCGCGTTTCAAGCGCCCGGTCAGCCCCGGTGACCAGTTGATCCTCCGCATGGAACTGACCATGAACCGCCGTGGCATGTCCAAGTTCAAGGGCACTGCGGAAGTGGATGGAAAGATCGCCGCAGAAGCGGAATTGATCTGCTCGCTCAAGGAAAAATAATGAGCGAACTGCGCCACCCGACCGCTATCATCCATCCGGGTGCCAAGCTGGCCGATGATGTCAGCGTCGGCCCTTACACCATTATCGGCGAACACGTCGAGATCGGCGCCGGCACGACGGTCGGCCCGCATGTGGTGATCAACGGCCACACCACTATCGGCAAGAACAACCGCATCTTTCAGTTCTCTTCGCTGGGCGAGGTGCCGCAGGACAAGAAATTCAAGAAAGGGGATGCGACCCGGCTTGTCATCGGCGACAACAATACCATCCGCGAATTCTGCACCTTCAATCTGGGCACCATTCAGGACAAGGGCGTCACCACTGTCGGCAACGACAACTGGATCATGGCCTATGTGCATATCGCGCACGACTGCATCATCGGCGATCACAACACCATCGCCAACGGTGTGCAGTTCGCAGGCCACGTCGAGATCGGCAATCGCATCCTCATCGGCGGCATGAGCGGCATCCACCAGTTCGTGCGTATCGGCGACTACGCCATGATGGGCTTCATGACGCGCCTGTCGCAGGACTTGCCGCCGTTCGTGATGGCCGTGGGCAATCCCGCCGAGGTCAAAGGCACGCATCAGGAAGGTCCGCGCCGCGCCGGCTATTCCGCGCCGCGCGTGGATATGCTCAAACAAATGTACCGTGCGCTGTACAAATCGGGCAGCAGCTTCGACAGCGCGAAACAGGAGATCGAAGGACTGCGCGGACAAGTGCCCGACGCCGACGCCGACATCGACAACATGCTCGCCTTCCTCAACAGCGCCACCCGTGGCATTGTGCGTTAACCAGTCATGCACCGGAACGTGAAAACAAACGCCCTCGTCGCCGCAGAAGCCTCCGGCGCTGTCCGATAATCATGTCCGAACCTGTCAGAACTATCGCCATCGTGGCGGGTGAGGCGTCCGGCGATCTGCTTGCCAGCATGCTCATGCAAGCGATCAGGCAAGCCTATCCGGCGGTGCGTTTCATCGGCATCGGCGGCCCCAAGATGCAGGCAGTCGGCATGGAGACACTCTTTCCGCTGGAAAAGCTCGCCGTGCGCGGCTATGTCGAAGTGTTGAGTCATTACCGCGAGATATGGGGCATCCGCAACCAGTTGCGCAAACGCTTTATCGCGCACAAGCCGGATCTATTCATCGGTGTCGATGCGCCGGACTTCAATCTCGATCTCGAAGCGGCGCTGAAATCGCGCGGAATCCCCACTGTGCACTACGTCAGCCCCTCCATCTGGGCCTGGCGCGGTGAGCGTATCCACAAGATCAAACATGCTGTATCGCACATGCTGACGCTGTTCCCGTTCGAGGCGCCGTTGTACGAAAAGGTCGGCGTGCCGGTCACGTATGTCGGCCATCCGCTGGCCGATTTCATACCCGAGCGCCCCGAGCGCGAAGTGATGCGTGAACAGATGCGTATCCTGCCCAAGACAGCCAAGGTGTTCGCTTTGTTGCCGGGCAGCCGCCAGAGCGAGGTGCGCCAGCTGGCGAAGATCTATATCGAGACGGCCAAAATGATCTGGCAGCAATGTCCAGAGGCGCAATTCCTGGTGCCGCTGGCGACGCGCGAGACGCGCAACATCTTCGAGCATGTGCGTTGGAAACTGCATGCCCAGGATGTGCCGATGACACTGTTGTTTGGTCATTCGCATGACGCGATGATCGCCGCCGACGGCGTGCTGGTCGCCTCCGGTACCGCCACGCTGGAAGCAGCCTTGCTCAAGCGGCCCATGGTCATCACCTACAAGATGTCGGCGCTGTCCTTGTGGATACACAAGCGCAAGATGTATCAGCGCTGGGTGGGGCTGCCCAATATTCTGGCGGGTCGTTTCGTGGTGCCGGAGCTTTTGCAGGACGATGCAACCCCGCAAAATCTGGCACAGGCGCTGCTGAATCTGGTGAACAACAAAGCCGCGGTCGAAGAACTGGAACAGACCTTCACCGCGATGCATCACAGCTTGCGCCAGAACACCGCCAAGAAAGCGGCGGCAGCCATCCTGCCGTTTTTGAAGAATGATGCTGCAAGCTGAACCGCTCATCTGCGGCGTGGATGAAGCAGGGCGCGGTCCGCTGGCCGGACCGGTGAGCGCGGCGGCTGTGATCCTCGATCCCAAGCGCCCCATCGCCGGATTGGCCGATTCCAAAAAACTATCCGAGAAGCAACGTGATCGGCTCGCGCCCATCATCCGCGAGCAGGCGCTGGCCTGGTGTGTCGCCTATGCCGAACCGCGCGAGATCGACGCGATCAACATCCTGCAGGCGACCCTGCTGGCGATGAAGCGTGCCGTGGAAGGCTTGTCATTGCGCCCAGATCAAGTGCTGGTGGACGGCTTGTATTGCCCGGATACAGGCATCCCCAGCGAGGCCATCGTCAAGGGAGACAGCAAGGTGCAGGCGATCTCGGCCGCCTCCATAATGGCGAAGACCGCGCGCGACGAGATCATGCTGCAGATGCACAAGCGCTATCCGCAATATGGATTCGACGCACACAAGGGTTACCCCACGGCGGCGCATCTGGCCGCATTGCGCTCGCACGGCGTGCTGGACATCCATCGACTATCATTCAAGCCGGTGCGAGAAGCGATCACACCCACTACTCTGGAGAAAGCATGCTGACTTTTCTGAAACTGCTACATCTGTTTGGCGTCGTGGTCTGGGTCGGCGGCATGTTCTTTTCCTACATGGTGCTGCGCCCGGCTGCGGCCGATGTGTTGCAACCGCCGGAACGTCTGCGCTTGTGGAACGGTGTGTTCAGCCGCTTCTTCAACTGGGTATGGCTTGCCATCGGTGCCATCCTGCTCAGCGGCCTGTATCTGATCTACCTGTACGGCGGTATGGCGCACGTGGGGCATTATGTGCATACCATGTTGCTGCTCGGCCTGGTGATGGTCGCTGTCTACGTCTATGTATTCTTCGGATGCTTCGTGCCGTTCAGCCTGCATGTGGAGAAGGAGCGCTGGAAGGAGGCGGGTATCTTGCTCGCCAAGATACGCCAGTTGGTCGCCATCAATCTGTCGCTGGGAGCGCTTACGCTGGCGGTCGCCACCCTTGGCGTTCAATTCGGATAAGGAGAAGGATATGCGAAAGATCGTATTCATTCTGATCTGTGCGGTGATCGGCATGGTCATCGGCTACGGCATCTTCGGCAAGATCGCTGGCCATTACGTCAGTGTGAACAGCCTGCTCTCGTTCGGCGGCAACACCTTGCAGAGCGCGTGGAGTTCCGTGTCCGGCCTGGCCGAAATACGCAACAAGATACTGCTGTGCGGCGCGGGCGGAGCGGTGGTGGGTTTCCTGTTGTCAACCAGGCTGAGCAAATGACACTTCAGGTGCGGTGTAGCCCCCGCAATACATGAAGACCATCACCTTCCCCGACAGCCCTTACAAGTTGCACCTGCCGTTCGACCCGGCGGGCGACCAGCCCACGGCCATCGCGCAGCTGGTGGAGGGTATCGAGGATGGGCTGGCCTACCAGACGTTGTTGGGCGTGACCGGTTCAGGCAAGACCTTCACCATCGCCAACGTCATCGCGCGCACCGGCCGACCGGCCATCGTGATGGCACCGAACAAGACGCTGGCTGCGCAATTGTATTCCGAGTTGCGCGATTTCTTTCCCGACAACGCGGTGGAGTATTTCGTCTCTTATTACGACTACTACCAGCCCGAGGCTTATGTGCCGTCGCGCGACGTTTATATCGAGAAGGATTCTTCCATCAACGAGCAGATCGAGCAGATGCGCCTGTCGGCCACCAAGTCCATGCTGGAGCGGCAGGATTGCATCATCGTCGCCACCGTGTCCGCCATCTACGGTATTGGCGACCCTGTGGATTACCACGGCATGATCCTGCACCTGCGCGAGCACGAAAAGATGGCGCAGCGCGATGTGATCCAGCGCCTGGTCGCCATGCAGTACGAACGCAACGATGTGGATTTCGCGCGCGGCAATTTCCGCGTGCGCGGTGACGTGATCGACATCTTCCCGGCGGAAAGCAATGAGAACGCGCTGCGCGTGACCTTGTTCGACGACGAGGTGGAATCGCTGGCATTGTTCGATCCGCTCACCGGTCACATCCAGACGCGTGTGCCGCGCTATACCGTCTATCCTTCCAGTCACTATGTGACGCCGCGCGAGACGACACTGCGTGCCATCGAGACCATCAAACTTGAGCTGGCCGAGCGCATCGCGTACTACCAGAAAGAGAACAAGATGGTGGAAGCGCAGCGCATCGAGCAGCGCACGCGCCACGATCTGGAGATGCTGACCGAGATCGGTTTCACCAAGGGTATCGAGAACTATTCCCGCCACCTGTCCGGGCGCGGCCCGGATGAAGCGCCGCCGACGCTGATGGATTACCTGCCGCCGAACGCGCTGATGATCATCGACGAGAGCCACGTCACCGTGCCGCAGATCGGTGCCATGTACAAAGGCGATCGCGCCAGAAAAGAGAATCTGGTCAACTACGGTTTCCGCCTGCCTTCGGCCATGGACAACCGCCCCTTGCGTTTCGACGAGTTCGAGAAGGTGATGCGCCAGACCATCTTCGTCTCTGCCACACCTTCCACTTACGAGGCCGAGCATCAGGGGCAGGTGGTGGAGCAGGTGGTGCGCCCGACCGGGTTGATCGACCCTGTCATCGAAGTACGCCCTGCCACTCATCAGGTGGACGATCTGATGAGCGAGGCCACGGCGCGCATCAAGAATGGCGAGCGCGTGTTGGTCACCACGCTGACCAAACGCATGGCGGAAGACCTCACCGAATACTTCAGCGAACACGGTATCAAAGTGCGTTATCTGCACTCGGACATCGAGACCGTGGAGCGGGTGGAGATCATCCGCGACTTGCGGCTGGGCATGTTCGATGTGCTGGTCGGTATCAATCTGCTGCGCGAGGGACTTGATATTCCCGAGGTGTCGCTGGTCGGCATACTGGATGCGGATAAAGAAGGCTTCCTGCGTTCGGAGCGCTCGCTGATCCAGACCATAGGCCGCGCGGCGCGACACCTGCACGGCACCGCCATCCTGTATGCCGACCGCATCACCAACTCGATGCGCAAAGCCATCGACGAGACCGACCGGCGCCGCACCAAACAGATCGCGCACAACGAAGCGCACGGCATCACCCCGCAGTCGGTGATCAAACGCATCAAGGACATCATCGACACCGAATATGATGTCGACGCGGAACGCAAGTCACTGAAGGCCGCGCAGACAGAGGCGAAGTATCTGGCGATGAGCCAGAAGGACGTGGCGAAAGAACTGGCGCGTCTGGAGAAGGAGATGTTGCAGGCGGCCAAGAATCTGGAATTCGAAAAAGCCGGGCAACTGCGCGATCAACTGAAGAGATTGCGCGAGAGCGTGTTCATATCCCCGTTGTGAGTCGAAGCATGAAAGTCGGCGTCCTGTTCGTTTGCATGGGCAATATCTGAAACGCCCGCAGGCAATGGACTTGTAAAACTTTAGTAAAATTCTTGTAAAGCCTTACCCGACTTTTACCCACTCGTCACCACGTACATCGCGGTAGATCGCGGTGGTGGCAGCGTCCTTGTGACCAGCGATTGCTTGGGCATAATCCCCACCTTGGCTCTCGGTGTAGAGCCGGATCGACAGGCTGCGAATTTCATGGAAAGAGGGAGGGGTCTTGCCGTTCTCTCCCTTGATGCCGGCCAGGTCTCGTGCACGGGCGAAGCCCTTGGAGATGGTATCTACCCACACCTGATCGCCAGGCTTGGATAGCGCCCTAGGTCGGGTGTGGTGAACAAGCCAGCGGCTGACGATGTTATCCCGGCATGCTTTGATGGTGGACGACAAGGTGAAACCAGCTATGCAGGTATCGAGAGGGATGCTGACCTTGTTTTTGGTTTTACCCTGAATGACGTAGAGCCGATCATCAATCCATGCGGTCGAGTCTTTTCCACGCCGAAATTCGAGGGACGCAATATCCTCCCGCCGCTGAGAGGTGAGTAAGGCCAGCTCCATGGCTCGCGGTATCCATGCATCAAGTTTCAATGCCTGAGCGTAGATGAGCATGAAATCTGGCAGTGTTAGGCGAGATCGATTGACTACGACTGTGGGCGCTCGTGTTTTTGCTGCAAGATTGTCTTCAGCCCAGCCTTCCTCAACGGCATCTTTCCAAATGTCCACTGCAGCTGAACGCATTGCTAGAGCCATGCGGGGGCGATCTTCGTAGCTATCCAGCACCTCTACCAATTGTCGCACCTTGATTTCTGAAAGATGGGTACCAGCCCCCAATGCCTTCTCCCATGCGCGGCCAGTGCTAGCTTTGTTTTTCAGAGTGTTCGCGGCAAGCTTGCGCTTCTTCTCACACAATTCAAGATGGCGCGACAGTACGCGACCAAATGTTGGAGAACTTGGTTTGTTCTCGACGATGGTAGATAGACGCGTTGTGGCAATACTTGCGTAGATAGCGCTGTTCAGTGCCATCGTGTCTGCTATTGCCTGCTCTTTGTCGGACCCGAGACCATGGCGCTTTCCGGAGCGAGGATCGCGATAGGCGTAATACACCTTGCCCGAGGTTTTATCCTCGGTGCGGTATAGATTCATTGGCAAATTGTGACGACGAGGCCTCATGCAGCGTGGAGGTATAGTGGACCCATCCGTCAAGACAGAATTCAGTCTAGTTTAAGCTGGTCTGTC
>WOZO01000164.1 GCA_011620315.1 Sideroxydans sp.
TTCGCGCAGCAAGGCATCGCGGTTGGCCAGACTGATGTCGCGCCACATCTCGGGCGAGCTGGCGGCGATGCGCGTAAAGTCGCGGAAGCCGCTGGCGGCAAAAGACAGCAACAGTTCCTTGTTTTCCCGCTGCGCCAGATCGTGCACCAAAGCGAACGACAATAGATGCGGCAAATGGCTCACCGCCGCGAACACGCCGTCGTGTTCTTCCGGCGTCAGTTCGCTGACGTTGGCGCCGCACAACTCCCACACCTTACGAGCACGGGCAATGGATTCTCTCGAATTTTCCTTCAAGGGAGTCAGCACAACGCGTTTACCCACATACAAGTCTGACAGCGCAGCTTCCGGCCCACTCTTTTCTGCGCCCGCAATAGGATGGGCAGGAATAAATTGACCTATCTTATCTTTCAAGAAAGCTCGAGCCACCCGAACCACATCACTCTTTGTGCTCCCAGCATCCATTACTATGGTGTTCGGTTTAATAAAGGAAGCGATCATTTCCAAAGTCATGCCAGATTCACCACCAATGCGCTTATCCATCTGCCCCACTGGCAATGCCAGCAGAACAATATCTGCCTCGCTTACCTCCTTGGCTATGTATTCACCTTTGCGATCAATAAGACCTAGATGGAGCGCCTGATCTAACGATTTTTGACTGCGGCCAAAACCCACCACCTCGCCAACAGCCTTGGCTTTACGCAACGCCAGCCCGAACGAGCCACCAATCAGGCCAACACCAAAAATGACGATTTTATTGAATTGCGGTTTAGTCAAAATATTCCCCAAATCAGCATTCAGTTAAATTTTCGCCCAAAATAAAATCGGACTCGGAATGCGGGATGTTAATTGGCACACCGTAGAAGATAATTCTGGAGCCTGAAAAAAAACAGAATTACTAGTGCCCCACTAAGTTTCAATGACTGCTTAGCTATAGCTTGCAGATTACCGATTAACAATTTTAGCGTTCTTCAAATGCGGAACCATTGAGTACCCAATTATGGTTCCCCTTATGGTTACTTGCTGCCCCGTCTCAAGTTTTGACAATTGGGCAATCGCGCTTTTAGGAAATATGCAATGAACAGCTGCAAGGATATGTGATGAGCCTAGATAAATCACTGGAGTGCCATCGTTTTCAACTGAAATATCAGCAATCTTGCCTTCAATCAAAACCACCTTACCCTTGTATTTCATATCTCCAGAAATGGAATTCCGCTCGTAATCCTGAACTACTTGATCTGCCGAGACTATGACCTCTTCAGCGTGAGCATTAGCACTGATAATCAAAAATGACAGAAGAATTATTGCAAGAATTATTTTCATTTAATTTCCTTCTGTATTATCCATATGCGTTTTGTTATTCCTCAAGCCAATAAATTTAATGGGGCGAGGGCTTTCGTTTGCAATAAGCTACTTAGGCATTAAATTGCGCGCTGCTTTTCTTAATCGATCATTAGCTTCAATCAAAACAGTGACTAAATCTGGCACAGATTCATAGTCATTAATTTCAAAATGATCGACCTCAATTCCGCCAACAAATAAATATGGGAATATTTGTTTCCATGCCCAAAAATATTTCCTGCATTGCTTTTCAGTACCAAAAAACTGTCCGTATTTTCCACATACTACGGCATGAGTGATTTGCCTTCGTTCGTCATTAACTTGTTTTGCAAGTTTAATTTGCCCCTCGCTAAGCACAACGAGCAGAACGCTCTCACTCATGATTTCCAAACACAAGGGATGAAATTACAGCGTGCGCCCGATCGCCTCGGCGATCGCACCCAACGTTCCCATCAGTTTTTTCAGCTCGTCCGGCGTCAGTGCCTGATCCGCATCACACCATGCATCACACGGGCTGGGATGCATCTCGACCAGCAGACCGTCAGCACCCGCCGCGATGGCCGCTTGCGACAATGCAGGCACCATCCATGCCTTGCCGCCTGCATGCGAAGGATCGACGATCACCGGCAGATGCGTCTCTTTCTTGAGAACCGCGATGGCGGTCACGTCCAGCACGTTGCGGTAGGCAGTTTCGAAGGTACGGATGCCGCGCTCGCAGAAGATGATGTTGTGATTGCCGCCCGCGGCGATGTATTCCGCCGACATCAGCCATTCGCTGACAGTGGCCGACATGCCGCGCTTGAGAATGACCGGCTTGTTGATGCGGCCGACTTCCTTCAGCAAGTCGAAGTTCTGCATGTTGCGCGTGCCGATCTGGATCACATCCACGTCATACTCTAGGAATGCGTCGATCTGGCGCGCGTCCATCAATTCGGTGACGATGGGTAACTTATGTTTCTGCGCCGCCTTGCGGAAAATATCCAGCCCTTCTACACCGTGTCCCTGGAATGCATAAGGGCTGGTGCGCGGCTTGAACGCGCCACCGCGCATCAGGCGGCAACCGGCTTCTTTCACGAATTTCGCCGACAGATCCATCTGCTCCTGCGTCTCCACCGAGCAAGGCCCGGCGATGATCTGGATCTGCTTGCCGCCCAGCGGCATGCCTGCGATGTCGATGACGGTGTCCTGTTTGTGCGATTCGCGCGAAACGATCTTGTATTGCTTGGCGATATGCATCGCCGATTCCACGCCCGGCAGCGGCGTGAACATTTCCGCCTCCAGCTTGCGCTCGTCGCCGATGGCGCCGACCACGATGCGTTCGATTCCGCGCGAGATGTTGGCGCGCAGCCCGACCGCCTCGATCTTCTTCACCACCACATCGAGTTGCGCGTCGGTCGTGTCGCTGCCCATCACGATGATCATTTGGCTTCTCCGTTGACCTGCTCGTTGATGCATTTCTCCAATGCGCCCAGGAATTTGGCGTTCTCGCTTTCCAGCCCGATGGAAACGCGCAGCCAGTCCGGCATGTCGTAGTTCTCGATCGGCCGCACGATCACGCCCAGTTCCAGCAAGCGCCGGTAGGTCGCCGAGGCATTGCCGATATGGAACGCGACGAAGTTGCCATAGGACGGGATAAAGTCCCGCCCCAGCTTGCCCAAGCCCTCAATGATTTGCGCCATGCCGCGCTGGTTCAGCTCGAAGGTGCGCTTCACGAAGGACGCATCGCGCAGTGCCGCCACGGCAGCCGCCTGCGCAATGCTGTTCACATTGAACGGCTGGCGCACACGATTCATCATGTCCGTCACCTGTTCGTGGGACATCGCATAGCCCACGCGCAGACCGGCCAAACCATAAGCCTTGGAGAAGGTGCGCAAGACGATGAGATTGGGGAATTCTTTCAGCCAGCTGACACTGTCGTAACGCTTTTCTTCAGGCAGATATTCGTTGTAGGCCTCGTCCAGCACCACCAGAATGTCCTCCGGCAGCGCGCGCATGAACTCGCGCAGCGCCTCCGCCTCAAGAAAGGTGCCTGTCGGATTGTTCGGATTGGCGATGAACACGATCTTGGCCTTGTTCGCTTTTGCAGCATTCAGCATGGCAGGCAGATCGTGACCGTAACCCGTGGTCGCCGGCACGCTGATGCCGGTCGCGCCGACCGCCTGCGTCGCCAAGGCGTACACCGAAAAGGCATGCGCCGAAAACACCACCTTGTCGCCGGGCGCAAGGAAAGCGCGCGCCGCCAACTCCAGCAGGTCATTGGAACCGTTTCCCAAAGTGATGTTGGCATGCGCGACGCCGTAACGCTTGCCCAGCGCATCCTTGAGTTCAAACCCATTGCCGTCCGGATACAGCGCGATGTTCTTGATCGCTTCCTGCATCGCGGCCACAGCGGCACCGCTCGCACCCAGCGGATTCTCGTTCGAGGCCAGCTTGATGATGCCGGTGATGCCAAGCTCGCGCTCCAGTTCGGAGATCGGCTTCCCCGGCTGGTATGGCGCAATAGCGCGAATGTAGGAAGGAGCTAAATCACAATAATTCATTTGATGCCTCGATAAAAAACAAAAAAAATTTGCCAGCAGACTAGACAGATTAATACGCAATCACCCGATCACTCGCCTTGCGAGCGAACCTGCACTCCTTAAAATCCAGAGAAAAAATCTGCGCAATCTGCGTGCAAGGAGGTTGGATTTTGGCTATACCGCCACCGGGTAGGAACCCAGCACCTTTACGAAGGCAGCGATCTGGCGCAATTGATCCAGCGCGGCCGACACTTTGGTGTCTTTCTGATGGCCTTCGATATCGACGTAAAACACGTATTCCCACAGCCCCGCACCCGAGGGCCGGGACTCCATCTTGGTCATCGACACGCCGTGCTGTGCAAATGGCGTCAGCAGATCGTGCATCGCACCCGGACGGTTCGCTGCCGTCATCACCAGCGAGGTCTTGTCGCGACCGGAGGGCGCCACATCCTGATCGCCGATCACGAGGAAGCGCGTGGTGTTGCGCGCGTCGTCCTCGATGTTTTTCGCCAGCACCTTGAGCTTGAAATGTTCTGCCGCCTGCTCCCCGGCAATGGCAGCCGAGAATGACTCTTCCGTCGCCAAGCGCGCGGCATCCGCATTGCTGCTGGCCGTGATGCGCTCGGCATGCGGCAGATGCGCATGCAACCAGTCCTGGCACTGGCCGAACGACTGCGGATGCGAATACACCTTGCGGATGACCGACAGATCGTTCTCGTTCGACAGCAAGCACTGGCGTACCTGCAGCATCACTTCGCCGCAGATCTTCAGACTGCTGTTCAGCAGCAGATCCAGCGTGCGGCCGACCGCGCCTTCGGTGGAATTTTCCACCGGCACCATGCCATAGCAGGCCGCACCGCTTTCCACCGCCTTGAACACGCCGTCGATGGAATCGGCCGGGAGGCCTGCCGTTGCCTGGCCAAAACGCTGGAACACCGCCGCTTCGCTGAACGTGCCGTGCGGCCCCAGGTACGCCACATGCAGCGGCGCTTCCAGCGCGCGGCACTGCGAGATCACTTCGGTGAACAGTTGTTTGATGGCTTCAGCCGACAGCGGCCCTTTATTTTCCTGCACCAAGCGCTGCAACACCTGCGCCTCGCGCTCCGGACGCAGCACGGCGCTCTCGCCTTTGGCATGGCCGATCTGTTGCGCCAGTTTGGCACGCTGGTTGAACATCCCAAGCAACTGGCCATCCAGCCGGTCTATCTGTTCACGGTATTTCTTTATCTCTTCGCTCACGCTTCTTTCTCCAGCGGCAGATCGCGCACCCGCAGCACGCCGGGGATGGCGGCCAGATGCGCGATCAGTTCAGGCGGCAATGCGCTATCGGTATCCACCAGCGTATAGGCCATATCGCCGCGAGATTTATTGGTCATGTTATGGATATTTATCCCTGCTTCAGCCAGTGCAGACGATATCTGCCCCAGCATATTCGGCACGTTGGCATTGGCGATGGCAACCCGGAACGCCGATTCACGCGGCATGGTGACATTGGGAAAGTTCACAGTGTTGGTGATATTGCCATGTTCCAGATATTCACGCAGTTGCTCTGCCACCATCACCGCACAATTCTCTTCTGCCTCGGCTGTCGACGCGCCCAGGTGCGGCAAGGCGACGATGCGCTCGTTGCCCAGCGTTTTGTTGCTCGGGAAATCGCACACGTAACAGCGCAGATGCTTGTTGTGCAAGGCCGCCACCACCGCATCCTCATTGACGATGGCATCACGCGAGAAATTCAGCAGCACGGCCCCCGACCTCATGGCCGCCACGCGCTTGTCGTCGATCAGATTGCGCGTCGCATCCAGCAAAGGCACATGCAAAGTCACAAAGTCGCTGTGCCTGAGCAGTTCTTCGATGCTGTGCGCCTTCTTCACTTGCGAAGACAGGCCCCACGCCGCGTCGACCGTAATCTCCGGATCGAAGCCGATCACCTGCATGCCCAGCCCAAGTGCGGCATCCGCCACCAGGCGACCGACCGCACCAAGGCCGACCACACCCAGCGTGCGTCCGCGCAGTTCGGTACCGGAGAATTGTTTCTTGCCGTCTTCCACCAACTTGTGCAAGGTCTCGTCATCGCCGCGCAGACCGGAAGTGAAATCCAGCGCGGCAACGATATTGCGCGAGGACAGCAGCATGCCGGTGATGACCAGCTCTTTCACCGCATTGGCGTTCGCGCCCGGCGCATTGAATACCGGCACGCCGCGCGCGTTCATCTGTTTGACCGGCACATTGTTCGTTCCCGCCCCGACACGCGCGATGGCCAGCACGCCGACAGGAATATCCATCTCATGCATGTCGCAGGACCGCACCAGGATCGCGTCCGGCTGTGCAATGTCATCGCCGGTGACGTAGCGCCCGACCGGCAAGCGTTTCAAGCCCGCCGCGGAGATCTTGTTCAGCGTCAGAACCTGAAATGTGCGGCTCATGGCGGCGCGCTCGCGACTCAGGCTTTGCTGCGGGCGAATTCGTTCATGAACCCGACCAGCGCCTGCACGCCTTCCAGCGGCATGGCGTTATAGATCGAAGCGCGCATGCCGCCGACGGAGCGGTGGCCTTTCAGTTGCAGCAAGCCGCGTGCATCCGCCTGCTTGAGGAATTCGCCATCCAGCGCGGCATCCTTCAATGTGAACGGCACGTTCATGCGCGAACGGTCCGCCTTGTTCACCGGACAGTTGTAGAAACCGTTGCTGCTGTCGATTGCGGCATACAGCAATTGCGACTTGGCGATATTGGTCTTCTCCATCGCGGCGATGCCGCCGTTCTTCTTCAGCCACTGGAACACCAGCCCCGCCATGTAGATGGCGAAAGTGGGCGGCGTGTTGTACATCGAGTCGCCGTCGGCATGGATCTTGTAGTCCAGCATGGTCGGCGTACCGGCCGCCACCTGGCCGAGCAAATCCTCGCGCACGATGACCAGTGTCAAACCGGCCGGGCCGATGTTCTTCTGCGCACCGGCGTAGATCAGGCCGAACCTGGAAACATCGATCTCGCGCGACAGGATATTGGATGACATATCCGCCACCAGCGGCACATCGCCCGTCCCGGGGATCCAGTTGAACTCCACGCCGCCGATAGTCTCGTTCGGCGTGTAGTGCAGATAGGCCGCGTTCGGATCGCACTTCCAGGTGTCGAAAACCGGCACATAGCTGCAGTTCTTGTCCTTGTTGTCGGCGACCACGTTCACCGCACAAAATTTCTTCGCTTCGGCGATGGCCTTCTTCGACCATTCGCCGGTATTCACGTAATCGGCCGATGCCTTGTCGCGCATCAGGTTGAGCGGAATCATGGAGAACTGCAGATGCGCGCCGCCTTGCAGGAACAGCACCCTGTAGTTGGCGGGGATACCCATCAACTCGCGCAGATCGGCTTCCGCCTGGGCGTGGATGCCCATGTATTCCTTGCCGCGATGCGACATCTCCATCACCGACATGCCGCTGCCGTGCCAATCGGCCAGCTCCGCCCGTGCCTGCAACAACACTTCCTTCGGCAATACCGCCGGCCCTGCACTGAAGTTATAGATCGCCATGCCCTTTTCTCCCCGGAAATTATTCGTTATCGGATTCGATCTCAGCTTCTGATTCTTCTTCCGTCTCGGCAATACGGCTCAGACCGGCCAGCTTCTCGCCCTTCTCCAGATTCATCAGCGTCACGCCCTGCGTGGCGCGGCTCATCTCGCGGATCTCGTTGACGCGGGTGCGGATCAGCACGCCGTTGGTGCCGATCAGCATGATCTCATCCTCGGTACCGACCAGCGTGGCCGCGACCACCTTGCCGTTGCGCTCCGAAGTCTGGATGGCGATCATGCCTTTGGTGCCGCGTCCGTGGCGCGTGTACTCGGTGATCGAAGTACGCTTGCCATAGCCGTTCTCGGTCGCGGTCAATACGGACTGTTCCCCGTCTTCCGCCACCAGCAGGGCGATCACTTTGCCGCCCGCAGACAGGTTCATGCCGCGCACACCGCGCGTCACGCGTCCCATGGAACGCACATCGTTCTCGTCGAAACGCACCGCCTTGCCCTCGTCGGAGAACAGCATCACGTCGTGCTTGCCGTCGGTCACCGCCACCCCGATCAGGAAGTCGCCCTCGTCCAGATTGATGGCGATGATGCCGGCCTTGCGCGGATTGGCGAAGTCGGACAGCGGCGTCTTCTTCACCGTGCCTTCGCTGGTGGCGAAGAAGATGAACTTGTCTTCGGCGAATTCTTTCACCGGCAGCACCGCATTGATCTGCTCGCCCGCTTCCAGCGGCAACAGATTGACGATAGGCCGACCGCGCGACATACGCGTGCCCTGCGGCACCGCATACACCTTGAGCCAGTAGCAGCGCCCACGGTTGGAGAAGCACAGGATGTAATCGTGGGTGTTGGCGATGAACAGGTTATCGACGAAGTCGTCTTCCTTGTTCGAAGCCGCCTGCTTGCCGCGGCCGCCGCGTTTCTGCGCACGGTATTCGTCCAGTTTCTGCGCCTTCATGTAACCGCCGTGCGAAATGGTGACCACCACCTCTTCCGGCGCGATCAGGTCTTCCATCGACATATCCTGCGTATGCGTGATGATCTCGCTGCGGCGCGCATCGCCGAACTGGGAACGAATGGTGACCAGTTCGTCGCTGATAATCTGCGTCACGCGCTCCGGCTTGGACAGGATGTCGAGCAGATCGGCGATCTTGTCCATCACCTCGCGGTATTCGCCGACGATCTTGTCCTGCTCCAGACCGGTCAGGCGCTGCAGACGCAGCTCCAGGATCGCCTGCGCCTGCGCATCGGACAGGAAGTAACCGGTGCCTTTTACCATGCCGAATTCCGGAGCCAACCCTTCCGGACGCGAAGCCTCGTTGACGCGGCTCAGCATGTCCTCGACCAGCGAGGAACGCCAGCCCTTCGACATCAGTGAGCGCTTGGCATCCGGCGGGGTGGGCGCAGCCTTGATCAGGGCGATGATCTCGTCCACGTTGGACAGCGCAACCGCCAGACCTTCGAGGATGTGGCCGCGCTCGCGCGCCTTGCGCAGTTCGAAGATGGTGCGACGCGTAACGACTTCGCGGCGATGGCGCAGGAAGGCTTCGATGACATCCTTCAGGTTGCACAGCTTGGGCTGGCCGTCCACGATGGCAACCATGTTGATGCCGAAGCTGTCCTGCATCTGCGTCGACTTGAACAGCTTGTTGAGGATCACGTCGGCGTTCTCGCCGCGCTTGAGTTCGATCACGGCGCGCATGCCGGACTTGTCCGACTCGTCGCGGATCTCGGAGATGCCTTCCAGCGTCTTCTCGCGCACCATCTCGCCGATCTTCATCAGCAGGGTGGCCTTGTTCACCTGATACGGCAGTTCGTCGATGATGATCGCCTCGCGGTCACCCTTGCCGATATCCTCAAAGTGAGTGCGCGCGCGCATCACCACGCGGCCGCGGCCGGTGCGATAACCCTCCTTCACACCGGCCAGACCATAAATATAGGCCGCCGTCGGGAAGTCCGGTGCGGGCACCATCTCGATCAGCCGCTCGATGTCCATGTCCGGCTCGCGCAACAGGGCCAGACAGGCATCCACCACTTCGCTCATGTTGTGCGGCGGGATGTTGGTCGCCATGCCCACCGCGATACCGGAGGAACCGTTTACCAGCAGATTGGGGAAGCGCGCCGGAAACACCAGCGGCTCGTGCTCGGATCCGTCGTAGTTCGGCCCGAAGTCGACTGTTTCCTTGTCCAGATCGGCCAGCAGTTCATGCGCGATCTTGGCCATGCGGATTTCCGTGTAACGCATCGCCGCCGCGTTATCGCCGTCCACTGAGCCGAAGTTGCCCTGACCGTCCACCAGCGTGTAGCGCAGCGAGAAATCCTGCGCCATGCGCACGATGGTGTCGTACACCGCGGTGTCGCCGTGCGGGTGGTACTTACCGATCACATCGCCGACGATACGCGCCGATTTCTTGTAGGCGCGGTTCCAGTCGTTGGACAGCTCGTGCATCGCAAACAAAACTCGGCGGTGCACGGGCTTCAGACCGTCGCGCACATCGGGCAAGGCCCGTCCGACGATCACGCTCATGGCGTAATCGAGGTAAGACTTGCGCATTTCTTCTTCGAGGCTGACCGGGAGGGTTTCTTTAGCGAATTGTTGTTCCATGAGCGACCTGACGAATGAGCCGGTTAGGCAATGAAAACGAAGGCTGCATTCTAGCACAGCGACCACACTTGCCGAGCACCCGACCGACACCTCACAAGTTTGGCTATTGGCAGTGGTTTTGTTATAAAGTCAGCCACCTTCCTACGAGATTGACAGCATGTCCAACGCAGATCCCATCGAACTTGAGAAATTCTCGCAACTCGCCCACAAGTGGTGGGATCCGAACAGTGAGTTCAAACCCCTGCACGAGATCAATCCGCTGCGCCTGGCTTATATCGACAGCATCGCCAAACTGGCAGGCAAGACCGTGCTGGACGTGGGCTGCGGCGGCGGCATCCTGAGCGAAGCGCTGGCGGACACCGGCGCAACGGTGACCGGCATCGATCTGGCCGACAAATCGCTGAGCGTCGCCAAACTGCACTTGCTGGAAAGCGGCAAACAGGTGGAGTACCGCAAAGTGCCCGTGGAAGCACTGGCCGCCGAGCGGCCCGGTCATTACGACGTGGTGACCTGCATGGAGATGCTGGAACATGTGCCCGATCCCGCCGCCGTGATCGCCGCCTGCGCGCAACTGGTGAAACCGGGCGGCCATGTGTTCTTCTCCACCCTGAACCGCAATCCAAAGTCCTACCTGTTCGCCATCATCGGTGCCGAGTACGTGCTGAACCTGCTGCCGCGCGGCACGCATGACTACGCGAAATTCATCAAGCCGTCCGAGTTGGCGCAATGGTGCCGCAATGCCGGCCTGCAGGTGCAGGAACTGACCGGCATGAGCTACAACCCGCTCATCAAGACCTATGCGCTGGGGAGCGACACCGGCGTCAACTATCTGGTGGCCTGCCAACGTGGTTGATGCCGTCCTCCTTGATCTGGACGGCACCTTTGCCGATACCGCCCCCGATCTGGGAGAGGCACTGAACCATGTGCGCAGCCTGCATGGCTTGCCGCCGTTGCCGCTTGCCACCATACGCCCGCAGGCCTCACACGGCTCAGCAGGATTGCTCAAACTGGGCATGAATGTCAGCCCGGACAGCGACAGCTACGACGAGATGCGCGCCGCCTTTCTGGAACATTACAAAGCGCATATCTGCGACCGCACCAAACTGTTCCCCGGCATGGCGGCACTGATCAGTGAGCTGGAAGAACGCGACATCCCCTGGGGCATCGTCACCAACAAACCGCACCGTTTCACCGTACCACTGATGGAAAAGCTGGGCTATGCCACCCGTGCCGCCTGCCTCGTCAGCGGGGATACATGCGAAAAAGCCAAACCCCACCCTGCCCCCCTGTTGCATGCAGCCAATCTGATCGGCGTCGAACCGGGGCGCTGCCTGTATCTGGGCGACGACCTGCGCGACATGCTGGCCGCCAATGCCGCGCACATGATCGGCATCATCGCCGGCTACGGCTACCTCGAAACGAATGCCGATACCGGCACCTGGCCGACCGCAGGCAGCGTACAAACGCCTTTCGCACTATTGCGCTACCTGTCGCTTTGAACGACGGTATGATGCCCGCCTCGATGCAAGGCTATGCAACATGAGCGAACAGACCGGTAACGATACACCTTCAAACGCTGATCAGAACGACGTGCAGGAGATTCTGCACAAGGTCATCATCGCCCACCAGCAAGCACTGGCATTGCTGCATCAAACCGAAACTGCCTACAGCCGCCTGGTGCCGCACCAGCTCCTCAGCCTGTTACAGGCCAAGAGCATCGTCGACGTCAAACTGGGCGACCAGGTCGAGCGCAAGATGACCATCCTGTTCTCCGACATCCGCGACTTCACGCAGTTGTCCGAATCCATGACCCCGGCCGAAAACTTCGAATTCATCAACTCCTACCTCAGCCAGATGGAGCCTGTGATCAGTCGCCACCACGGCATCATCGACAAATTCATCGGCGACGCCATCATGGCGCTGTTCGAAAAGGGAGCCGATGAGGCGCTTAAAGGTGCCATCGACATGCTGGAGCGATTGAGCTACTACAACACCGGCCGCGCACGCGCCGGTTACAAACCCATCCACATCGGCATCGGCCTGAATACCGGCATGGTGATGATAGGCACCGTCGGCGGCATCAACCGCATGGACAGCACGGTGATCGGCGACGCCGTCAATCTGGCCGCCCGACTGGAAGAAGCGACCAAAACATATAACACCCCCATCATCATCAGCCATAACACGCTGTACGACCTGCAAGACCCCGGCGCATACCACATCCGCTTCCTGGATCGCATCCGCGTCAAAGGCAAGTCCCAGCCGCTATCAGTGTACGAAGTGTTCGACAACGATCCGGAAGAACTGCGCGCATTCAAGGACGAGACGCGCAATGTGTTCGAGCAAGCGGTCGCGTACTACCACCTGAAAGATATCGACAAAGCCATCCAGTCCTTCAAGCACTGCATCGAAGTCTGCACGGACGACCTGTGCGCACACATCTACCTCAAGCGTTGTTACGAGTTCGAAGCCACCAACTACCACCACGGCACCGGCGAACTCGACCTGCTGCAAAACTGGAAAGACGAATTCAAGAGCGGCATTCCGGAGCTGGATGCCGCCCATCAATCGCTGCTGGAACGCATCAACCAGCACGCCACCCGTATCCGCCAGAACGAAAGCGACGATTTCCACGACGTCTATGTCTTCCTCAAACAATACTGCGACACATTGTTCCCGCTGGAAGAAGCCCAGATGCGCGAACACGACTATCCTTTCGCCGAAAGCCATACGCAAGAACACAAACGCTTCATAGAAAACTACCTGGATCTTGAAAGCCGCATGCACATCGGCAGCGAAGACCCCCGCTATCTCGCCTATCGCACCGAACTGTTGCTGCTGGACTGGTTCGCTTCGCACGCCACCCGGGCAGACCGCCACTTCGCCCGCCACCTGCACCAGACCAAGGGAAGACAATCCCTGTTACAATGAAAGCGCTTGAAAGCACCCGGGGGCGACTTGGCTTCGACGTGGGTTTCAAAGCAGCGCAGGGCATACCGAGGACCCGCAACCTCGTAAATCAGCTGGAAAACCAATAGTCGCAAACGACGAAAAGTACGCTCTAGCCGCTTAAGGTTAGACCTCACACCCCGCTGTCCGTGGAGGGGCTCGATACCGCAAGGTTGAGATGAGTTGAGGACATTTACACGGAATCGTGTCGTGCAGGGTCACTTTGTACGAAGCTAAAACTAAGGTGACTCGTCCGTTAGCAGCCTGTCGGTTGGCGTCTGGCGGATAAAATTAAATAACCAGACTAAGTATGTAGAACTGCCTGCAGAGGGCTTGCGGACGCGGGTTCAATTCCCGCCGCCTCCACCAATAACAGCAAAACGGCCACCCTTCGCGGTGGCTTTTTTGTGCCGAAAATGTAATTTTTTACATATTATTTCAATATGTTATAAATTTTTTCGTGCATTCCCAGACCTTCACCAAGGTTCGCCAA
>WOZO01000170.1 GCA_011620315.1 Sideroxydans sp.
TAATGCTCCGTTGCCATCTTCCCGTGGGAGGTGTCCATTCCATTGGCCTTCGCCGAAATGACGGAGCGGGTAAAATGACGGCATGAAATTCACCGAACGCCTGCACCTCTACGCCCAACTCACCCGTCTGAACCGCCCCATCGGCATCCTGCTGCTGCTTTGGCCGACGCTGTGGGGGGTGTGGATCGCGGGCGCGGGCGAGCCTTCTTTGCTCATCGTGTTCATCTTCACGCTGGGCACGGTACTGATGCGCTCCGCCGGATGCGCCATCAACGACTATGCCGACCGCCACATCGACCTGCACGTGGAACGCACCCGGCATCGTCCGCTCACCAGCGGCAAGGTGAGCGAGCGCGAGACGGTGTGGCTGGCGGTGGTATTGGCGCTGCTGGCCTTTGCACTGATCCTGCCGCTCAATCCGCTCACCTGGCTGTTGGCTTTCCAGGCTTTGTTCCTTGCAGGCAGTTACCCCTTCACCAAACGCTTCTTCGCCATCCCGCAAGCCTATCTCGGCATCGCTTTCGGCTTCGGCATCCCCATGGCCTTCGCCGCACAGATCGGCCATGTGCCGCCGGTGGCATGGGTACTGCTACTCGCCAACGTGTTCTGGGCCATCGCCTACGATACCGAATACGCGATGGTGGACCGCGACGACGATATCCATCTCGGCATCCACTCTTCGGCGCTGATGTTCGGCAGTTTCGATGTGGCGGCGGTGATGACGTGCTATGCCATTACGCTGATCCTGCTGGCGCTGGCGGGGGTGATGGCCGGTTTGGGAATGATCTATTTCATCGGGCTGCTCGTTGCAGCCGGTATCGCGCTGCATCATTACTCTCTGATCCGCGAGCGCAAACGCGAAGATTGCTTCAAGGCTTTCCTGCACAACAACTGGTTCGGTGCTACGGTGTTCGCAGGCGTGGCGGGGAATTTCCTGTTGCGCTGAAGCAGCGCGGGCTGCAACCGGTCCAGATTAGGCGTAACCTTGACGTCGGCATGACGTTTCCATAACGCGTCCCGGCCTACAATCCAAAACACCCGCACACCAGAACGATTGCGCAATGCCAGGAGAAATCTTGCTCGACTATTCTCAGTTCAGTGCTTTCTTCAGCACATTCCAGAATGACATCATCAGTTTTCTGGCCTCTGTCTCGCTGCTGCTCCTGTATCACGTCTATCTGCGTAACAAGGTGCGCAAGAATCCCACCTACACGGTGCAAGCGATCAACCGCACCGCGCGCCGCCTGTGGGTGGAAACGATGATGAATCAGGGCAAGCCGGATGTGATCGCGGTACAGACGCTGCGCAATTCGACCATGGCGGCGACGTTCCTCGCCTCCACCGCCGTATTGCTGATCATGGGCGTGCTCACGCTCAGCTCGCAGAATCAGGGGCACGCCTGGCAGATATTCAACACCCATGGCACCAACCACCCTGAGCTGTGGCTGTTCAAACTGATGCTGCTGCTGATCAACCTGTTCGTCGCCTTCTTCAGCTTCTCTATGGCGATCCGCATCTACAACCATGTCGGCTTTCTGATCAACGTCCCCTTGAGCCTGAACCATCCCTCGCTCTCGGCAAAACATGTTTCCGCCCACCTCAACAGCGCGGGCAAGTATTACAGCATCGGCATGCGCACCTACTACTACTGCGTGCCGCTGGTGTTCTGGCTGTTCGGGCCCGGGCTCATGTTGCTCGCCACGGCAGGATTGGTACCGTTACTCTACAAACATGACCGCTCCCCCAAAGTTCCGCACGATACTGACTGCGCTGTCGAGGGTGAGGAATCGTATTGATACCGCATGACCGGTCCTGCTTGCGCTTCCAAAATGCTGCACAACATCCAGACATCCTTTTAGTCACGACATCACGCGGCGATGAAACAGTCGCATGAGTCTCCACCGAAAGAATGCGTGAGGGTGGCGATACCCGACCTCGCGGCTTATTCCTCTAACAAGCTGCGCAACATCCACGCATTCTTTTCATGCACTTCCATGCGTGCGGAGAGCAGGTCGACGGTGGGCTGATCGCCCGCCTTCTCGGCGATGGGCAGCACTTCGCGGGCAGTGCGCGCGACGGTCTCCTGGCCGTCCACCAGTTGGCGGATCATCTCTTTCGCATTGGGCACGCCGTCGTTTTCCTTGATGCTGGTGAGCGCGGCAAACTGTTTGTAACTGCCCGGAGCCGGGAAACCCAGTGTGCGGATGCGTTCGGCGACCAGGTCGACGGCGTTCCAGGTCTCGGTGTATTGCGTCATGAACATCAGATGCAGGGTCTGGAACATGGGACCGGTGACATTCCAGTGGAAGTTGTGCGTCTTGAGATACAGCGTGTAGGTGTCGGCCAGCATGCGACTGAGGCCGTCGGCGATCTTCTTGCGTTCCTTGTCAGTGATACCGATGTTGATGGCGACGGGTTTGCTCTTGCTCATGATGGTTCTCCTTCACGCATTGGTTGATGGATGGTGTGTCATGTCTCTGCACCGTTGATGTTACACCTTTGCCTCATGCAGCGGACCTTCCTCACCCGCCGGCAACGGCTGCCCGAGCAGCTTGCTCATCGCGTTGCGTTCGGCGGCGTAGCGCCCGGTGAGCACGAAGCCGGTCATGCGGCGCTGCGCATCGAGGAAGGCCATCTTCACACCGTCGCTGTTGGCGTGCAGTTGCCAGTTGCCGAGCGCATCGCGCGCCACCGGCAATACCGCGACAGGGTGCGCGGGCGTCTTGACCACCACCGGCATGGCCGGAAATTCCACCGCTGTCTCGCACCCGGACAGCGTCTTCGCCAGCGCGCGCGCCGCGTGCATGATCGGCAACACGAAGGGTTGCACACGACCGTCGATCTCCGCGCAGTCACCCAGCGCAAAGATGTGCGGGTCGCTGCTGCGCAGGTATGCATCCACCTTGATACCTCGATTCACTTCCAAGCCTGCCGCTTGTGCCAACACGATGCGCGGACGCAAGCCCACAGCGGACACCACCAAGCCGCTCTGCAGTTGCGAACCGTCTGCCAGCGTCAATTGATAGCCGGTTGCAGCACGATCCACACGACTGACCGAGGTACCGAAACGCCAATCCACGCCGGTCGCGGCAAGCGGTGCGAGCAACTGCTTACCCGCTTGTTCCGGCATCAGACCGGCGAGCGGATACGGCCCCGGATCGATGACGCTGACGCCATAACCGGCCGCCGCCCAGTCGTTGGCGAACTCGCAGCCGATCAGCCCGCCCCCCATGATGGTGATGTGCTTCTCGCCCTGCATCGCCTTGCGTAAACGCGCGTAGTCGGTGATGTCGTTGACCGACAGCACCGCATCGGCCGCGTCTCCCTGCAGCGGAATGCGTATCGGGTCCGCCCCCGGTGCCAGCACCAGCCTGCTGTAGGGCAACTCGCCTTGCGAGGTATGCACGCGCTTCGCTTCTCTGTCGATGCCACTCACCTCGCACCGGCTGCGCAGCGTGAAGTTGAGTTGCTCCGCCATCGTCGCCGCCTGCGTCAGCACCAGCCCGTCGGCATCCTTGCCTTGCGCCAGTGCATTGGAGAGCATGGGCTTGGAGTAGTAATCGCCGCTGTCGCGCGTGACCAGCGTGAGCAGGATGTCTCGATCCAGTTTGCGCAGTTCGCGGATGACGGAGTAAGCCGCCAAACCGCTACCCAGTACGACGATTGGTTTCATTTCCTGCTCCCTCTCCTGCTGGAGAAACGTGAATCTTTAAAACCCTTGGCCACGGAGTTCGGAGCGTGCGTTGTTGGGGCTTTAGCCCATTACAACTGCAGCCTACCCCTTGCGGGTGCAGAGGACACAGAGAAAGAAGTGGGGCTTCCCTGTTTTGACGGGTCACCCTGGAGGTGATTCGCGATTGCACGATTTCCAATGTCCTCTATGTGACCTCTGTGTTCTCTGTGGCCAATTCGGTTTTCCCTTTGGCTAAATTTCGATCATCTCGAAATCAGCTTTGGCCACGCCGCAATCCGGACACGCCCAGTTCTCCGGAATGTCTGCCCACTTGGTGCCGGCCTTGATGCCCTCTTCCGGTATCCCCTTGGTTTCGTCATAGATGAAACCGCACACTACGCATTGCCATACTTTCATGATGTTCTCCTTGTCGTTGATTTCGGTTAAGCCGTGACCTTCGCCAACTGGGCGCGGTACCGGTTGGCGTGGTGCTCTTCCACTTTGGCCAGTGCCGCGAAACGCTTGGCCGCTTTTTCCAGCGTGGCCTTGAACATCTCGGCGTGCTCCTTCGATTCATCGATCTGCTGCTTGATCTCGGCAGTCGCTGCATCATGGCCTTCCTGCTGCGCGACCTTGAGGAAGCCGGGATACATCTCTGTGTACTCGTAGGTCTCGCCCTCGATGGCCATCTGCAGGCAGCGCCCGGTGCTCATCTCGGCCTTCGGGTACAGCAGGTCGAGGTGGCCCAGCGCGTGCATCACTTCCTGCGCGGCGGTCTCTTCGAACACGCGCGCCACTTCCTCGTTGCCTTCTGCGCGCGCGATGGCGGCGAAATAGCGGTACTTGGTGTGCGCCATCGATTCGCCGGCAAAGGCGGCTTCGAGATTGGCATGGGTCTTGATGTCGGGTCGTTGCATGGTGTTCTCCTTGTCTGGTTTGAGAGGGTGACGTCTCGGCCACGGGTTGCAATGTAGGCGCATACCGCCCTTTAATCCAATTGATTGTTCAAAGTTGGTTGATTTACTATCCAAATCACTCAAAATCATTAGGTCCACGAAAGACACGAAAAGCACGAACAAAGGCAAACCACCGCGCGGGTTTAGGCTTGTTCCGTGTCTTTCGTGATTTTCGTTGACCGTAAGGTTATGCCCTTGAAAGGAACACCGCCATGACCCTCAACGAACTGCGCTTCATCGTCGCCGTCGCCCAGGAACGCAACTTCCGCCGCGCGGCGGAGAAGGCTTTCATCAGCCAGCCCGCGCTGTCGCTGGCGATACTGAAACTGGAAGACGAACTGGAGCTGAAGATATTCGAGCGCGGCAAGAGCGAGATCACCACCACCCCGGTCGGCCAGACCATCGTCGGGCAGGCACAGCGCGTGCTGGAAGAGGCGGAGCGCATCCGCGAGATCGCCGCGCAGGGCAAGAACCAGCTCGGCACCCCGCTGCGCCTCGGCATCATCCACAGCGTCAGCCCCTATCTGCTGCCCGATCTGATCCCTGAGCTGAAGAAGCTCGCGCCGCAGATGGCGCTGGAAGTGGAAGAGAACATCACGGCCAATCTCGAAGCATTGCTGCGCAACGGCAAACTGGACGTCATCATCATCGCCTTGCCGTTCGGCGACGCCGGCATCCTCACTCGTTCGCTGTACGATGAATCATTTGAGGTAGTGGTGAACAGCGACCACCGCTGGGCGACGCGGCGCAGCATCAAGCCCGCCGAACTGGCGCTGGAGAAAGTGCTGCTGCTCGATTCCGGCCATTGCTACAGCAACCAGGTGGCGGAAGCCTGCCCGGACAGCCGCAAGGGCAACGACGTGCAGCACGGCACCTCGCTGGAGACCATCCGCAACATGGTGGCTTCCGGTCTGGGCATCACCGTGCTGCCCGCCTCGGCCAACAATGCCCGCTATCACAGCAAGCTGCTGAGCGTGGTGCCCTTCACCAAACCCGCCCCGGCGCGCCGCATCGCGCTGGCTTGGCGCAAGAGCTTCGTCCGCACCCAAGCGGTGGAAGTGCTGGCGGAAGCAGTCGGCCGGGCCAAAGTCACCGGCATCCGTCATCTGGGCTAAGCCCATGCCGTGACAAGGGATTGGGGCAAACTGTTGGCGTTGCCCTGCGCCCGGCGTAGAATGCGGTCAACCGCCACAGCACCTCACTCAGGAGCCCATCATGCCAACCATTCCCGGCCTTTCAGCTTCCAGCCTGAACAACTATGCGCAGCAACAGCCGGTGGGCACTTCTTCCACCCCGGCGCAGCCGGCGCAGAGCACGCAGGACCAGTCCGCGAACGGGCAGAACAATGTGGTCGCCACACTGACCGCCAACGACCGGAATTCCTCCACCTCCGCGCTAACCTATAACGCTTCCGGTCTGCTGAGCCGCTTCCAGCAAGCCGTGCCGCAGAGCACCAGCACCGACACCGAACAGGCCGCGCGCGATGCCATCCTCAACACGCAGAACGCGATCACCCGGGCGCAGGCTTCGTTCAATCCCAACCAGTATTCGAACAACTCGTCGCCGATCAACACCACCGCCAAGTTCGGCCAGAGCGATGCGGCACCGAAGACCGGCGAAAGCAGCCAGACCGCGCAGGCCGCCATCGCGCAGGCGCAGTACGTCAAGAACCAGGCACTGAGCAATCCGGGCAGCAACAACACCGCCACCACCGCCTGAACTTCATCGCGCGCACCCTGATGCGGTGCGCGCAAACCCGATGGGGACACGATGACCACCCCACGCCAGCCTTACCGCCAGAACCCTTTGCTGCGCATCAGCTACACACTGATCGCGCCGCTGTACGATCTCATCATCGACGCGCCGATGCGCGCCGCGCGCAAAAGTTCGCTCGCCGCGCTCAGCGCCAGTTCCGGCCAATATGTGCTGGTCAGCGGCGCGGGCACGGGCCTTGACCTGCCGCACTTGCCGTCCCGGCATCACTACACCGCACTGGATTTCAATGCGGACATGCTGGCACGCGCCCGTCCGCGCGGCGCGCATCTGGATGCGGATTTCATCCTCGGCGACAGCATGGCGCTGCCCTTCGACGACGCGCAGTTCGATGTGGTGGTGTTGCATCTGATCCTGGCCGTGGTGCCGGAACCGCAGCGCGTTTTGCGAGAAGCGGCGCGCGTTTTGAAACCGGGCGGCAAAATATTGCTGTTCGACAAATTCCTGCGCCCCGGCCAGCGCGCCCCCGTGCGCCGCTTGCTCAACGGCCTGTCGCGCCGTGTGGTGACGCGCATGGATGTGGTGTTCGAGGAGGTCTTGAGTGATGTGCCGATGCTGGCCGTGGAAAGCGATGTGCCGATGCTGGGCGGCGGCTGGTTTCGCAAGATCGTCTTGAACAAGATTGAATAGCCTTTGTCGCAGGGTGTAGCCTGCGGCTAACGCAACCATGCAACAACTGCTCATCAAAAGCGAGGATAGATATGTCGAGCCATGACGAACATTCATCCCATCCATACTGCGCTGCAGTCGCTTCCATGACTGCCGCGTTGCAAAAACCAAGCCTGCTTTCCGGACAGTTTATCTTCCCGCTGCTGCTCGGCTCGGCGCTGCTGGCAGCCGCGCCCTTCGCGCGCGCGGCGACCGAGGCTTTCACTACCAGCGGTACATGGACTGCGCCTGCCGGTATTACCAGTGTCGATGTGGAAGTGTGGGGCGGCGGCGGGGGCGGCGGCGGCAGTGAAGGGGATAGCTCGGACGGCGGCGGTGGCGGTGGCGGCGGTGCCTATTCCAGAACCACGGCGATCACGGTCGTGCCCGGCACGACCTACACGGTGACCGTCGGCGCAACTGGCACTGCAGGCGCAACCAATGGCACAGGCGGCCCGGGCGGCGACTCCTGGTTCATCAACACAACGACCATCCTCGCCAAAGGTGGCAGTGGCGGCTCGGCACCCGTCAGTGATGCGGGCGGCATCGCCGGTGCGGGCGGCGCGGAAGCTTCAGGCGTGGGTGCTGTGAAATACTCGGGCGGTAACGGCGGCACCGGACGCAACAGCAATACCGGCCGCGGCGGCCCCGGCGGCTCCTCGGCCGGCACAGCAGCGAACGGCACCAGTGGCCCCGGCACTTGGAGCACCTGTACCGCTGCCGCTGCACCAACAGGCGGCGGCATAGGCGGTAACGGCGGTTGCTCCGATAATCAGGACGGTTATGCCCCCGCTTCGGGCAAGGGCGGCGGCGGCGGCGGCGCGGCTGAAAATGACACGGTCGGCGGTGCCGGTGCAGCCGGTATGGTGAAGATCACGTATGTCGGCACCGGGCCGGTCACCTATTACCATGACACAACGAATGGCGTAAACATCGGATTCGATGGCACAACCAACGTAACCGGCTCGGATCAGAACATCCCGCCGGTCATCACTGCCTCGCTGAATCCGGTGAACACCTGCCCCGTAAGCAGCGCCCGCTCAAGGAACCATCCTGTCGGTGCTTATACACATTCGAGGTGGTACCTCAATTCAGATTACGCGGTGGCCACCAATATCGGCGCGAACCCAACCGGGAGTGCCAGCCTGCGCGGCGGCAGAACCAGCGATAGCGTGGTGGCGAGCCTGTATGACTACAACCCGGCGACAGGCGGCAAAGTGCTGATCGGTGCCAGCCCCGCCATCACGCTGACAGGCGGCTCGACCACGACCACTTACGCCTATACGATCAGCAGTGCGTCCTACACCGTGCCTGCCGCTCACAGGCTGATGCTGGAATACACCTTCAATCAATCCGTCTCAAATGATCGTGCGCGCGTCTATTGTTCCGCGACCGCTTCGTATATCACGCTGACGGAAGACCCCGCTGCAGCCGCCACCGTGGCCGAATACCGCATGGACGAGTCGAGCTGGAACGGCAGCAGCGGAGAAGTGCTCGACACCGTCGCGGCGAACAACGGCACGGCGATGGGCGCAGCAACCACGGCGACCAGTCTCGGCACCGGCCAAGGCATCTGCAATGTGGGCGTGTTCGACGGCGCGAACGATTACATCGCCATCCCCACACTGTACGATCAGCTCAAAGGCACATTCACCCTGAGCGTCTGGCTCAACACCACACAACTCGGCAACAACATCGACTGGCAGGCACCCGGCATCACCGGCGTCGAACAGAACGGCGGACAGGACGACATCTTCATCGGCTGGCTGGATACCGTGGGACGTATCGGTTTCAACGTGAAGAACGACACGTCTTTCTTGTCCGCTAGCGTGGTCAGCGACGGCAACTGGCACCATGTCGCATTCACGCGCGACATGGGCACCGGCGTGACGCAGATCTACGTCGACGGCGTGCTGGAAGGTACGCGCACGCAAACGACCGGACTGGTCGGCAACAGCTTCAACGGCATCGGTCGGGTCACCAACACCGGCGCACCCCTGCCTCTCTACTTCACGGGCAAACTGGACGAATACAAAGTGTTCTCATCCGTGCTGTCCGCATCGGCCATCGCCGCCGGTTACAACAACGAGTTGGCGGGCAAAAACTGGAATGGCACAGTGCGCGCATGTTCATCCCTGCTGGATCACGTCAGCGTCAATGCGCCCACCACTGCAATGGGCTTTACTGCGACGCCGGTGGTGCTCTCCCCGCATGCAGTCGCGCATGACGCATTGGCCGGTCAAACGATAGTGCTCTCCACCAGCACCGGGGCGGGCGACTGGAGCATCGGCGCGGGCACCGGCACTTTGACGCCGGGCACCGCCAACAGCGGACAGGCGAGCTATACCTTTGGCGCGGGCGAGAGTTCAGTCTCCCTGTACTTCACCTATCAGGCCGCCGACACGATCTCCATCTACGTGGCCGACCCTGGCGGTGCGAATCTGCTGGCGAACACGCCCATAGTCGAACTCTCCAACACCATCACCTACTCGCTGCCCGATTTCGCGTTCACCGACAGCGCCTGCGTGCACAACATCGCATTCGGCTCTAGCGGGCAGAGTTGCAACGTGCTCGCATGGTCGCCGCAGGTAGCCGACATCGCTGTCGGCAATGTTTACATCACCGCATTGAACTCGGCGGGCGTCCCGACCCGCCTCCACCCGGTGCAGGTGCGCACGCGCGACATGGCGTTCGCCTTGTCGTGCCATGACCCGGTGGCGCATGCCGGTGTCCAGGCGACATTCTCGGGCGTGACGTTGCCGCTGTGTCAGGCGAACGGCGCGAATCCCGCCACATGGTCGAGCAGCACGCTGAGCGCCAGCTTCCCCGGCGGCACGCCCTCCGCCGGACCATACAGTTTCAACTACGCCGATGTCGGCAAGGTCGATCTGTGGATGCGCAACAGTGCCGCCACCGCCCAGCTCGGCGCGAGCGGGCAATTCGTCGTCGCCCCGCATCACTTCGGCATCTCGGCTGTCACGACCGGGCCGATCCGGGCCGGCAACGATTTCTCCGCCAAGGTGACGGCCTACAACGGCGCAGCCACACCGGCACCCACACCGAACTTCGGCAAAGAGACAACGCCGGAAAGCGTGGTGATCGCGTTCAGCAAATGCCAACCCAGCGGCACCTCATCGTCAGCCGGCACATTCAGCGCGGGTACTATCCCCGCCTTCGCCAGTGGCGCAACGACCATCACCACACTCAACTGGAGTGAAGTCGGCAACGGCGACCTGACCGCGACGCTGGGCAGCGGCAGCTATCTGCTGTCCGGCCTCACGGCCAGCGGCAACACCAGTGCCAGCGGCGTCGTGTGCGATGACGGCTCGGGCACCGCCGTTGCAGGCACAGTCGGCAACTTCGTACCGCATCACTTCAACAGCTTTGTGACCGCACCGATGGCGACCTGCCCCACCGGTCAAACCTGCCCCGTCGCAGGCTGGGCATATTCAGGACAGCCGTTCACGGTCAATGTCAGTGCAGCCAACGCCAGCGATGCCATCACCCTGAACTACGACGGCACGGCGAACACCTCGCCCAACTTCGCCAACGCCGTACTGCTGGAAGCCTGGGATGCGACCGGCAGCACCACCACACAAGACCCGCCAACCGCCGATCCGGGCGCACTCTCCAGTGCAGGCTTCGCCGCTTCCGCCTTCAGCCGGGGCAGCACCATCCTCGGTACACCCGCGACACCGGCCTACACTTTCGCCACCGCGCCCACCGCGCCGACCGACATCTATCTGCGCGCGGCGAATGCCGATGCCACATCGTTGCGCAGCGTGCCCGCCACCTCCATCGAAGGCGGGCTGAAGATCGTCAGCGGACGCATCAAGATCGGCAACAACTACGGCTCGGACCTGTTGCCGCTCACGATGCAAGCGACCGTCCAGTTCTATGGCGGCAGCAACTGGCTGACCAGCAATACCGACAACACCACGACGTTCAATAGCGCACTCAGCACGGATGGCGGCAACGTGGTCTTCTCGAATCTCGTGGGCATGGGCGGCGCAGTGATCATCAACGCACCCGGCAGCGCCGCTGTCACAGCCGGCGTTCGCACGTTCACGCTGAGTGCGCCCGGCGCACCGGGCAGTGTCGATCTCAACCTGAACGCACCAGCCTATCTGCTGACCGGCAGCAACGGCGCGGCAGTCGACCCGAGCCTCCCGGGCCGTGCCACGTTCGGCATCTACAAAGGGGATAACGTATTCATCTATCAGCGCGAGGAATACTAGGCGAACAGCCTTGTCCGCCGAAAGCACAAGACCCGCCGATCAGCGGGTCTTGTATTTCCGACTATCGACGATTCAATCGTCCGCCAATAATCACACCCAGTCTTTAGGCACCAGATACTTGTCGTACAACTCCGCTTCCGGCGTGCCCGCTTCCGGGTGCCAGTCGTAGCGCCATTTCACCAGCGGCGGCATGGACAGCAGGATGGATTCAGTGCGGCCATTGGATTGCAGACCGAAGATGGTGCCGCGGTCGATCACCAGGTTGAACTCCACATAGCGCCCGCGACGATACAACTGGAAGTCGCGCTCGCGCTCGCCGTAGGGCATGTCCTTGCGCTTCTCCAGCAGCGGCACGTAGGCCGACAGGTAATGGTCGCCCACGCTCTGCTGGATGGCGAAGCAGGAATCGAAATCCGGTTCGGAAAGATCGTCGAAGAAGATGCCGCCCACACCGCGCGGCTCGTTGCGATGCTTGAGGAAGAAATACACGTCGCACCATTTCTTGTACTTCGCGTGCAGCGAAGTATCGAACGGCGCCAGCGAGTTCTTGCAGATCTGATGGAAGTGCACCGCGTCTTCCTCGAAACCGTAGTATGGCGTGAGGTCCATACCGCCGCCGAACCAGAACACCTTCTCGCCGTTCGGCTTGTGCGCCATGAACATGCGCACGTTGGCGTGCGAAGTCGGCGCATAAGGATTGCGCGGATGCATCACCAACGACACGCCCATCGCCTCCCAGGAACAACCGGCCAGTTCGGGACGGTGCGCCGTAGCGGAAGCCGGCATCTTGTCGCCCTGCACATGCGAGAACGCCACGCCGCCGCGCTCCAGCACATTGCCTTCCTCGATGATGCAGCTGATGCCCTCGCCCTTGCCGATGCCGCCAGAACCCGTGGCGCGCGTCCACTTGTCGCGGATGAATTTCTTGCCGTCCACTTGTTCCAGACGATCGACGATCAGCTCCTGCAGTTCCAGCAGGTAGGTCTTTACGGCGTTGGGATCAACATTGCTCATCTACTTCTCCGATTGCGTTTACGAGCGCACGATTCTATCACCGGCCCACGCCTTGATCGTCGAAGGACGCTTGCGTTTGCCCACCCGACCGCGCAATACCCACACGCGCTTACCAAACATTCGCAGGCATTCCGCATAGGTCTTCGCCGCGCGCATGCCGCTGCGGTTCGCGCTGGTCGACACCAGCGCACTGCCCGCACTACGGCAAAGCTGCCGCGCGAACGCATGCGCCGTCAGCCGCACCGCCAGCGATGCATGCACCCCGCGCAACCAGCGCGGGCAGGAAGGTTTGGCCGGCATCAGATACGTCACCGCCTGCGCGCCATCCTGTTGCAGCCGCAACTGTTCCGCAGACGTGAGCGAACGAATATAAGACTCCACCTGATGATAGTCCGACGCGATGAGGATCAAGCCCTTCTTCTGCGGGCGCTGCTTCAACTTCAGGATGCGCTGCACCGCGCGCCGATTGCGCGGATCGCAACCGAGGCCGTAGCAGGACTCGGTGGGATAAGCGATCACGCCGCCGCGTTTGAGGTGCGCGGCGAGCGAACGGGGATGAAGGAGTCGCGCTGAGGGCATTATTCGGTTAGCGTTATGGTGATTTGCGATGCATCGCGTAACGCGCGCAATCATACCGAAATTGCCGGCGAGCGTACCGCGCTACAATGCGCACCCGGAATCCAATCGCCATACCATGACCGACGAACGCCTCACCCACATCGAAGAAAAGATCACCTTCCAGGAAGACCTGATCGAAGAACTGAACAAAACGGTCTACCAGCAACAACAAAGACTGGAACGGCTGGAAGCGTTCTGCAAGGAACTCGCCGGACAAGTGCGTTCACTTTCCGAATCGGGAAGCGCCGGACCGACAGCGAACGAAAGACTATAGTGGCCCCCGAATTTGAGACAGTAGATTAAGCTGTAGTCCGAAGCGAA
>WOZO01000216.1 GCA_011620315.1 Sideroxydans sp.
GCTCCACTGTGTGTCCTTGTAGGTCGCGTCGAGGAAGTTGTTCACCGCCTTGCGACCGCTCTTCAATTCGATGTTCATCGCCGCGCGCGGGAATTCGTACATCAGCTTCGGTGCCATCGGCTGGCCGTTGTTCATCGCCAGGATCAGGCTGCCGCTGTCGGCGGGGATGGCTTTGCCGGTCGGGTCGGTCACGCCGTTCAGCGCGCCGGGGCCGAGGTAGGGCACGACGCTGCCATCGCGCAGGCCGGATAAGATGTCGTCGAATGCTTTGCTCATGGGTCATGACTCCTGTCAGTAGGGATGCCATTCCATTCGCAATAATCGCGCCAGCGGTGCAAGGCCTGTAACTGCGGGTTTTGTGGGGTGGCGAGCTTGGTAGTAAACCCGACAAGGGCCGAACCGTTGTCAGGAATGGGTGCGGGGTAGAGCGGATCAGCCTGCGAGATCGCGCGTTGCAGCACCTGCGCCAGATGTTGAGATTCGCGCGCAGCGCCGTCGCGGATATGGTGGCGGCAACTGGTGCCGTTGGCGACCAGCAGCGTGTCTGTCTCGGCCGCGCGTACCTTGGGCAGCAACGCGAGTTCGCCCATCTGCATAGAAACTTCATAGTGTTCCGCTTCCATGCCGAACGAACCCGCCATGCCGCAACAACTCGATTCGATGAACTCCACTTGCAAGTCCGGCACCAGCCCCAGTACCTTTGCCATCGCAGGCATCGCACCGAACGCCCTCTGGTGACAGTGGCCGTGCACCAGCACTTTTCCATTCAGGGGCTGGAAGGATATCTGCAGTCGCATCGCGTCATGTTCGCGCGCCAGGAACTCCTCCAGCAGCAATGCAGCATTGGCGAACTTGCCCACGCGCTCGCCCAATCCAAGCGAGTGATATTCGTCGCGCAGCATCAGCAGGCAGGAAGGTTCCAAGCCGATGACGGGCAGCCCGCGCCCGGCGAACGGTGCCAGCACATCCAGCAAACGCGCCGCTTCCGCGCGCGCTTCGGATATCAAACCGTTGGAATGGAAAGTGCGGCCGCAGCACAGCGCACGTTCGCCTGCTGCGCCTTGCTCGATGTGCGCCGTGTAACCGGCAGTTTGCAACACATCCAGCGCAGCCTGCGCGATGTGCGGGTCGAGATGGTTGGAGAAGGTATCCGCCAGTAGCACGACCTCGCGTGCCGTTGCGTTGCCGAATAACGTTCGCGGCACAGTGGAAAGGAAATCCTGCGCCGCTGCCTTGGGCAGTGAGCGCTTGGCGGCGATGCCAAGCCAGCGTTGTATCGCCTTCGCCAGCAATGGGATGCGTGCGCGCAATGCGCCTGGCCAGTTGAGATACTTCAGATGTTTGGCGTAGCGCGGTGTGAACGCGAACAAGCGCTCGCGTAACGGCACATGTCCGAGTTGCGCCCAACGTTGCGCCAGCGCCTCCGCGCGCAGCAGCGCCATATCCACACCGTGCGGGCATTCGCGCTTGCAGCCTTTGCAACTCACGCAATACTCCATCGCCTCGGACAGATCTGCACTCAGGAAAGGATGCTCACCCAGTTCGCCATCGAGTGCCGCCTTGAGCGTGGCCGCGCGATGGTGCGTGGAATGCTTCTCGTCGCCGGTGACGCGAAAGCTGGGGCACATCACGCCCTTGTCCTGCTTCTGGCAATGGCGTTTGCCCATACACACCGCCGCCTCCCTGGCATAACCGCCGCCTGTTGAGGGCGATGCCGCTTCGCTCTCGCCGAAACCGCCGAAATCAAAACTGCCGAAGCTGCCGTAGTTCTCGTAGGCCGACCAGTCGAGGTGGGTCTTTGGCTGTGCAGGCTTTTCGCTCATACCCGGTAACCTTCTTCCATCAGCGCGCGCCGCACCGCAGGGCGTTGCAGCATGCGTTGGTAATGCGCCAAGCAATTCGGTGCCAGTTCCAGCTTGATCTTGTCCGCCCAGAATTCCACATAGAACAAGGCCGCATCCGCGATGCTGAAACTGCCGACCACGTATTCCTTGCCCGCCAACACCTTGTTCATCACCGCGAAACCTTTGCTCACGATCTCGCGTCCGCGCGCCTGTATCGCTTCGTGTTCCGCCGCGTTGGGAGAATAGTTGTCAGTAGTGAAGATGCGCGTGTAGCCGGAACCGTGGATCGTGCCCACCACGTAATCCAAAGCCTCGATCACGCGCACCTCGCCCTCCACATCATCTGGCAACAACTTCGCCTTGGGATATTTGCGCGCCAACCACCAGGCGATGGCCTGAAACTCGGTGATGGCAGAACCGTCATCGCGCACCAGTGTTGGAATGGTGGCCTTGGGATTCACCGCCAGATTCTCCGGCTTCAAATGATCCCCCTTCATCAGGTTCACCAGATACACCTCGAATACCAACTCCAACTCTTCAAGCAGGATGTGGATGCCGGTCGAACACGAACCGGCTGTCATGTAGAGCTTCATTGTCTATTCCCAGAGTAAATATCGAACGCGACTCGACAACAAAAAGCCGGCGATGTCTGATTGCCTACAATCGCCAAGTGCCGCCTGGGAAAGAGGCGGATGTGGTGGTGGCAGGCATCGGCTTGGTGGTAACTGCGGTTGCAGCGTGCTATCGGGAAGTGGTTAGCAAGAATCCGGCCATGATTCTCTCTGTGCAGCACGCAAGTAAAACGGATCGGCGTTCCGCTATGGCAGAAATGCAGGATGGTCGAGCATGGTGAATCTGTTCGGGCGAGGTGATAGAATGCGCGCCTGATTATCAGTCG
>WOZO01000037.1 GCA_011620315.1 Sideroxydans sp.
GCAGCAGTTCTTCGCGTTCGGCTTCGCCATGACGGGCGGATTGCGAGCAATAACCGCAGTCTTCCGAGCAGCCGCCGGTCTTGATGGAGAGCAAGGTGGATAACTGCACGGCGTTGGCGTCATGGTGCTGGCGATGCACTTCCTGCGCGCGGAACAGCAGGTCGTTGAATGGCAGGGCGAACAGGGCTTCGATGTCCTTGATGCGCCAGCGCGGCGCGGCCTTGGCGGGCGGAGTTTGTGCGGTTTGGTCGATGGCGGGATTAAGGGCAAGATCAGTCATTGCGGCGGACTCGATAGAATGCGGGGAAAGGTGTGCATCTTGGTGGAAGGAGCAGCGCTTGTCAATCCGCAACCGAACCGAAAGCAGCGTCAGGACAGCATTCAAAGCCGCCATCCGGGCGCTGTTGCCGCGTGACTGTTTGCTGTGCGGCGGGAGCGACGGGAGCGACGGGGATAGTGTGCTGTGCGCCGCTTGCGTGGCGCAACTGCCGCAACTAACCAGCGAGCGCTGCCCCGTTTGCGCGCAGCCCGCGCCGCAGGCACAGGTGTGCGGCGCGTGCCTCAGCCAGGCACCGCATTTCGACGCCACAGACGCCATCTGGCCTTATGACTTCCCACTCGACCGGCTGATCCAGTCGCTGAAGTATTCGCGCCGTCTCGCCAGCGCCGACTTTTTCGGTGCGGCGCTGGCGGCCTTGCCGGTGGCGGATGCCGATGTCATCCTGCCCGTGCCTTTGTCCGCGCAACGCCTGGCGCAGCGCGGTTTCAACCAGTCCGTCGAAATCGCCCGTCCGCTGGCGCGGCAACTCGGCATCCCGCTGGAACTGAAAAATATCCATCGTTACCGTGACACCACGCCGCAGGCCAGCCTGCCGTGGAAGGAACGCGCAAAAAACATCCGCCATGCCTTTGAATGCAATATCGACCTGCGCGGCAAAACCGTGCTGGTGGTGGATGATGTGATGACCACCGGCGCGACGCTCAACGAATTGGCGCGCACCCTCAAGGCCCACGGCGCAGCCCGTGTCGAAAACCGCGTGCTGGCGCGGGCGCTAAAGCGTGGCTGAGGCATGGCTGAAACATGCGGCAGTAGCCCGGACCCATGAAAAAAGATAGGCTGTCAATCCAATTGACACAAAATTGTTAGTCCGGATGCTGTAATGTTTCCCCCGCAGCCTGTCGCGCACCCGATCAGGTAGTTTGTGTGGCGGATTCATGATTGGCCGATGGTGTATTTGCAGGGATTTTTAGGGAGCCACTCAATAGTTAGTTTTATATATTTCAATAAGCTATATGAATAACCCACTTTCATACACCTTGCCGGTGCTTTCCCCGGCCGATTTTCGGGTGTCTACTTTACGTTGGGCGTCTCACTTATCGTTGATCGGAGGAAACTATGCGGATCGCTAAGACCATCACCGTTGCATTTCTAATTTCGTTTCTGAGCGTTTCAGTATCTGCGGCCACGCCAGAACCACCGAGCGGGTTCCGCACGACGAAATGGGGAGCACCTCCTGCGGGCGGTTTGAAAAAACTCATGGGGCCTACCTCAGATGGCACAAGCATGTATGTGCCATCCTCAAGAAAGAAACCTCAGCCTCTCTTCGAGATACCTGTCGCTGAAGAAGCATACTCGTACACGAGGGGCAAGTTCTATAGCGGCAGTGCATGGCTAGACGGACAGGCCAACCTCGAAAAAATGAAGGTGGCGTTGTCGAAGGTGTATGGCCCGCCCTCGTTTGCGAACGAACAGAGCTACCTGTGGAAATGGAGGTGGCCCGCCAAAAAAATCGAAGTGCATCTCTACTACCAAAGCAAATTTTCCAGAACCACTGTCACATTTTTGAACAACGGAATTTAGTCGTGCTGCACACTGCGCCCAACCCAGCGTTCAAGCGGGACTCGCCCAGAAGCGGGCGAGCCCCTTAACTTTACGTTCGGTTTCACTGCACGGTATCTAGCGAATCGGAATCGAAAAATGGAACACTCAACAATGAGTCAGTTGTCTTACGGCCTGGAAACGCCAGAAGACATCTTGGCTAAGTTGACGTCAGATGCAGGGAAGCTCACCCGTATTCCTCACTCGTACGACGTTTTCAATTTCATGGTGACGGCTGCCGTCTTGAATGAGTGGGTCGTCAAGTATTATCCGTCCCACCCCATAGTTGCAGCAATCATGCAAGCGCGTGAGCGCCGCGATTTCAGCCTCCTTCCTTCCGAAGCTGCAACATGGATTCCTGATCAGTCTTGCCTTCCGAACCGTCACTGCGATGTGCGTCGGCATATTCACAATGCGATGCGTATTTGCTGGGAAACTGCGAACGCGAGCAAGCACTACCATTGGCAAGGAAATCGGATCAAGGCTATCGAGGCAGCTCCGATCGTCGGAAACTGGTATCAGTACTTCTTCACATCGCGAGAGCCGGATCTTTACATCGACTACGAAGGGGAGTGCTATGGGCTGCTTCAGTTAAGCGGAATCCTGTTGCAGTTCTATACCGGGCTGCTTGGTCACATGAACGCGGGCCAAACAAGTGTGTCATTGAGCGAAGCCGAACCCTGCGCTCAACCGGACCTTGCGCATAAAGCCGCGCAAGGCCGGTTACCTTGAACATTCAGCCTAAACCCTATGAAAACTTGTCCATTCCGTGCAGAGACAGACCTTCAAGACGAACCGCAATTCGGGAGATCGCCCGGTTGCGAAAAACCTATGGAAAGGAACATTGGCGA
>WOZO01000032.1 GCA_011620315.1 Sideroxydans sp.
AACTCCCCTTGGAAACGTTCGCTCCTCGCCGATTCTAGCGGCGCCCGCCGTGATGGGGGTGTAAGCCGGAACCGCCGAAAATTCCGGAAATTCGTCTAACCAGCTGTTTGTAAAGGATTAGCTGGACTCAGCTAAAATTAGCTGCATCGACGAATTCGTGCTAATCGCGGTTGCACCTGACATCACGACGTTGCTGCAGCTGGCGCCGGCGTGGACGCAAACTGCAGCCTAGGCAGAACCTCTTCCAGCACCACAAGTCGGGCCTGCGCGGACACGGCGCGGTTTTCGGCGTCCTGTCGTGCCGCCCGCTCCTGATCGAGCGCCCGCACCGTGGCCTCCTGATCGAGGCGCAGACGTTCCAGCGCCTGGACATCCTGGCCCCACGTCGTGCGCAGGCTGGCCAACTCTGCAACCACGGGCTTGAGAGTGGCGACCTCATCCTGTGCCGTACGCACCGCGCTTCGTGATTGCTGCAACTCCTTGTCCAGTCGCGCCTTGTGCTCCGTCAGGCGTCCGTTATCGCGATTGAGCTGCAGGAGTTCGTGATTTTTGGCCGTGAGGCCTTCATTCGCTTGGCGCAGCGCGACCTGCAGCTCTTGGGTCTGGTGCTCATGTCGGCGCTGTTCTTGTTCGCGCTGTTCCTTGACCGAGGTTCGGTAGTGCTCCAGCGCCTCGCGGGCGTGCGAATGCTTCTCCTCTAACGACTGGACGTGCGCTTCGTGCTCGGCAATGCGCGCGGTCAAGCCACTGACCCGCTCTTCCAGTTGCCGCAGTTGCATGGTCGCATCGAGCAGTGCTTGCCTCGTGGTTTGATGTTGCGTCCGTTCTTCGTGGAGCGCAGTCGCTGTACGCTCCAGTTCAGTACGGGTGGCCACCGCCTCTTGCCGCGCCAGTTCCAGCTGTTCGCTGTGTCTTTTCCGAAGCGCCTCGAAACGGGTGGCCGCCTCGGCAACCTTGGCATCGGCTTCCTCGTGAAGCCGCCCTGCCAAGTGGCTGACCAGATCGGCCAGCGCCCCGCTGATCGGGAATTTGCCGCCCACGCCGGCGACATCGTCGGCCTCCAGTTCCTTGAGGTAGCGGTGGATGGTGGTTTTCGAGCCGGTGTTGCCCAAAGCCACTCGCACTGCATCCACCGACGGATGCTTTCCTTCGGCCAGCAAAGCGTTGCGGGCTTTCTCGATCTCGGTCTTGTACACGCCGCCACGGGCCATCACGGGTCTCCTTGATATTTCGTAATGTATTACATACCATGTAATTACGTAACGATAGAAGTGCGTAAGATGAGATGAAGATGCAAAAATCTGACACCGGATAAGAGGAGGTTATCCGGTGTCAGCGCCCAGATGACCTCGAATCCTTCGAACATTAGTACAGCTGAAGCTGATCTCCTCCCGCATTATTGATCAGGCCCGCAAATACGATACGTCCACCGTTCGTCCTGAGCGTAGCGAAGCGGAGTCGAAGGACATCGACGGAAACTATTTGCGGGCCGGATCAATAGGCCTGTGCAGAACTGGGAATTTTGCGTTGGCCAAGAAGTGTTCGATCTTCCGGCCGGCGCCGTGCCGTCCAAGGACAGAAACCAGGGGGTGTTGAGGCACTCATCGTACGTGGCCAGTTCTACCGGCTGTACCTGGTGCTGGACATCTATAGCCGCAAGATTGTCGGTTGGGAAGTCCATGGCGAGGAACTGTCCGCCCATGCCTCGGTGCTCATCGACAAGACCTGTCGACGCGAGCGCATCGCCAAGGATCAGTTGGTACTGCATGCCGACAACGGCAGTCCGATGAAAGGCGCCACCATGCTGGCCACCCTGCAGAAACTGGGCGTCGTACCGTCCTTCAGCCGACCCTCCGTCAGTGACGACAATCCGTACTCCGAGGCCTTGTTCCGCACTCTGAAATACACCCCGGCGTGGCCGAAACAACCCTTTCCAAGCCTGGATGAAGCGCGCCAATGGGTGCAGACCTTCGTCACCTGGTACAACACCGGCACCGTCACAGCGGCATCCGGTTCGTCACCCCACAGCAGCGCCACCAAGGCACCGACAAGACCATCCTGACGGCACGCACCCATGTTTACGAGGAGGCCAAAGCCAAACATCCGAACCGCTGGCGCGGACGCGCCGTACGCGACTGGACACCGATCGGCACCGTCCTGCTCAACCCGGATCGAGAGCCACCCACCGCTGCCACCGAAACTAAGCGTCTGGCTGCATGATTGAGCGGACAACTTCGTTGACAAATACCGATCGCGGAAGTTGGCGTTGAACGACTCGATGAACGGGTTGCCGGTCGGCCAGCGTGAGTGGGAGTAGCCTATGACCACGCCGTGGACATCGCCCACGAAGTCCAAGCTCCAGACAGGGCGTTGCACAGGGCGCGCCAAGCCGCGTCGTCGACTGGGGTCCACGTGGCCGCTTGCGCCGGGAGCAATTCAGGCAACACTCTTTCTCGCACTACGCTGCTCGCTAACTGGCTCAACGGGATTGACAGCCAAAGGATTGTGCAGCTCTATCACGCGATCTGCGGACGCGAGCGTTTCGGGCCTGTGAGCAACCATAACGCGAGTCATGTTTAACGCGGCGATGTTACAGCTGATCAGGCGCTCGTTAGTCACGTCGAGATGGCTGGTGGCTTCGTCGAGTAACAGCAATTGCGGGTTTCGATAGATTGCTCGTGCGAGCAGTATTCGCTGTTCCTGCCCCGCCGAAAGCGCGGAGCCCATATCACCAACCAATGTCTTGTAACCCATGGGAAAAGCTTGGATTTCATCATCAATGGCAGCAAGCTTTGCCGCACGCAGCATCCGCTTTTCGTCATTGTCCGTCTCAAAGAAGCAGATGTTATCTTCGATGGATCCCGAAAACAGACGGTCGCTTTGTAGTACGGTACCGCAAATGGATCGGAAAGCCGCTCTACCGATCTCGGCGATATCGACATCGTCATACAGGATACGGCCTTCCGTCGGCTCTAAAAATCCAAGGATAAGTTTTACGAGCGTTGTCTTGCCGACTCCCGAAGGGCCCGCTAAGGCCACTGACTCGCGTGGCTGAATAGTTTCGCTGAAATGGCGAAGGATCCATGGCTCGTCATCCGAGTATCTGAAGCTCACGTTCTCAAATCGCAGCGTACCGATAGACGCTGGCGAGGGGCCAGTTCCCAAATCTTCTTTTGTTTGGTCGGTAATATCGCGCAGCCGGTCCACATGCAGATCGAGCAGCCGAAGCTCGATTATATTATCGACAAGTGCCGCAGCCTTGAGCAGGAACATTTCGACGTAGGCGACTGCTGCCACGAAAGCACCGACCGTGAAATGTCCACTGAGGACTAGGCGGGCACCTAGGGCAATAATCCCGAGACGGCACAATGCCATGATTGCTTCGTTACCGGACCGCGCCAAAGAGCTAAGAAATTTGACACGGATCATCTTGTTGAGCGTGAGCGTAAACAGCGAAGTGAAGCGATTTGTTCGTCCATCATGGTCATTAAAGAGCTTGACGGTGGCAATACCTCGGACCGACTCGATCATGAGGCTTTCCTGTCGAGCGCTCGCGTTAAGCTGCTCTTGGTTTGCAAGCATGAGTGGAATGTAGATGTACAGACGTATAACACTATAAAAACTTAGAGTAGACACGGCGAGCAGTGTAAACCACCAAGAATAAGCCGAGATCAGCACTAGTGCTATCAAAGAAGCACCGCCATCGATAATCGAAGAGATAATATTTGTAGAAAGAATTGATTGAATGGACTGGATCGAAAGGTAACGAGACAAAACGTCACCAATATTGCGTTTCTCAAAATAAGACAATGGCAATCTAAGTAGATGGTGAAAAACATCACTTCCCCAGCGTCTAACAAATGACGCGCTGACGGATGCAATAGACCAATCACGGGCCAAACTCATGGCGGCCCGGACCACGATCGCAAACGCGAAAAGACCGCTGAGAAGGTAGAGCAAATTAACATCACGTTTACCAACAACGCGTTCGATAACCCATTGAAGCAATAACGGGCCGATGAGACTCAGGAGTTCCAAACATAAAGCAATTAGTAGAAGCCGAACACCGGCTCCTACTAACGAACGCATAATTGCCCGCACATTCGCGCCGAAGCGTGGCGACCTCTGTTGCACGATGATCTTGAAGATATCGTCCGGCTCAGCGTCGATTGCGTAACCGGAAAAATGCCGCGTAAACTCCGCTTCGTCTAATTCGCAGCGTCCCTTTGCCGGGTCATGAACGATATAGCATCCGTGTCGGACACCGTGAAAAACGACGAAATGGTTGTTCCCCCAGTAGAGGATCAACGGCCTACCGAAACGGGAGAGGATAGCCGGCGGACAATTTATTATGCGTGGCCGCAGGCCAAGATCTTCCAACACTTCCGCAGTGCGGCGCAGGGACATACCCGATAGTGACGACGAATAGTGTGCGCGCATCCAGCCGAGATCTATCTTGTGACCGTAGTACTGCCCTATCATCAGGGCGCAGGCAAGGCCGCATTCCGTAAGTTCAGCTTGGAGGACAACCGGCAGCCGCTGCTTCATACATAAACCCCACCATTGGCACGAGCAAGTGGCTTGCAGCGGAGCGCGTGAATACGCTCTCGAAGTAGTTCGTGCCGCTGCGCAATATCGTGATCGCAGCGGCCATCAGCAAACGTTGGTAAGCCTCGGAAGGATCGATAGCCGCTGTCGGCCGCTGCATCCTGCCATTCGGTGGCCTCCCCCAATCGCTCCAGTTCAACACCGGCTCGTGCGGTGTATTCGGCATCAGACAGGCGTGCAGCGCAATCTTTCGTACGGTGGAGCAGCATCGTAGTGTGCTCAATGTCATCACGCCCGGAGCTGAGAAGCGCGCCACGGAACAGTATCCTCACCATGACATGATCCGGTGCAACTGAAGTCGCAGCGGCAGGTAGTCGAAGCAGTTCGTTGACAAAGCGATCGGTAAGGTCGTGATTGCCTTGCTGCGATGCCCAAACGGCTCGATAGTACATGCCTGCCAAGCGGGTTCTGGCATCAGTGAACCACGCGCGGCTAGACAGCCCCGAGCCGACCATGACCATATCGCCTAAGAGAGTGCCGGCGACAATTTGCTGCTCGGCGAACAGTGGATGTGCTCTGCGCCCAAACAGACGCTCCAGGCGCTTGAAGTGGCGTGGCAGCTCGCCCAAGTTGCGCAAGATCAGATGGAAGGACTCACTAGCGAAGACGTTGGCGGCGAAACGCTTGTCGCTATCGGAGCCAATGTCGAGCCCGCCTACAAGCACACGGCCGTGTACGGCAAGACGTAGCATCGCGGAGAGTTTCTTCCCAGATGCAGCCATATCGCCTTCGATGCGGTCTAGCCGAGCAAGGTTTACCCAAGGCTGCAAAGCTTGATCAGCAGCATCTTCACGAATAGCGTGTCGAATCTGTTCAATGCATTCGATACGGGCTTCTGACGTGCCTTTTATCAATAGTGTTAGCAGCGAGAAGTTGTTTTGAACAGATGAGAATTCGTCCGAAGCGATACGACCACCTTTCGCAGAAATGACCGCAGTCTTCTGAAGCAACTCGTCAAGCCAAGGCAGCATCGGCTTGCGCGCCGTCCGTCCGGTATCGACGAGCGAGTCAGAATTGATAAGCCTTTCCAATAGGTCGACTGTCGGCACAGGCATCATCCCAAGAGCGCCGCCGGTTCTCGATGAACAGTTCTTCGTATGGTGAGAGTGACGGCGACAAAACTAACTGCCAGCATGGAAACCGCCGTAGCAAACAAGAGAGTACCAGGCAGCCTGGCAAGTCCAAAGTGCTCCGCCAATTGAATGTTAACACCTATAGCAATGATAACCCCGAGCACGGCGCCACTGCCGACTACGATAAAGTTCTCGCAAGAAAAAAAGAAAACAATATCTCGCCGCATCGCGCCAAGTGCTCGCATGACGGCAATCTGGCGGCTTCGTCGATGCACGACGAAGTGGGTGAGTGCAGCAAGGCCGCAGGCCAACATTACAAGCAGAATCGAACAGACAACCAGCAATAGCCGCGTCACCGCCATATCAGAGGCAAAGTATTGCTGGCGCTTGTCCGAAAGGGTGAATACATCCGCCTGCACATGCCCTGGGTTATGTAGCTCCATGGCAGAAGCTGCTTGAGGCAAAGCTTGGTTCAGCGTTCCTTTGCGCACTCGGATGGTAAACGCGCCACCAACATTTTCTTGTTCTATACGTATTTCACTGACGATGCTTAGATCATCTGTTGGCGCGCCCGTTATCTGTGCACGGAGGTGACGCACGATTCCGATCACCCGCATTGGGTTTCCGTCTGTGTAGAGGATTTTGCCCAAGGCGCTGCTATTAGGAAACAAATGATGTGAAAGTGCTTCGGTAACAAGCACAGGTAGGATGCTAGAATCCGTCAACGAATTCGCAGGGGGCGGATCGTCAGCGGTGAACGTGCGCCCCATCACCACGTCAAGGCCGAGCGTCTGTGCAAGCCCTTGGCTTCCTTGAAAAATATAGGCCAATGTCGAAGTGGCTTGACTGTCGACACTTCGCCGAACTTCGACCGTGGCAGTGTTCATTAGTGGTGGCGCGCCATAGGCCGCCGACACAACATTAGGGATTGCGCGCAGCAGTTGTAGATTCTGGGCAGCTGTCGAGGGATTGGATGCGCCCACCACACCAATGCTTCGTATTACGCCAATGTCTGCTTCATCGACACCAGTGGGTGTTTTCCATTGCCCCTGCGTAGCGGCAACTACGGCCATGGCATTAGCGATCACCGCGGTCAATACGGCGACCTCGAGCAGCAGAAGTATATGGATAAACTTTTGCCGGCGCAGCATGGCAAGAATGGTTGGAATAATGACGATAAATCGATTCATGCAGTTTTGATTAGTTGAGCTGGTGCAATTCGAGACGACCGGAAGGCTGGGTAGAGTCCGACGGCGAACATTGCGATCACGGCTATTAACACCGATTGTGAGAGCTCGGCGGCATTAATGTGTACTCCTGTCATTAGGTCCGGGAATTGCTGCTGAATCATTTTAAAACCAAGCCAGGTTAGTGGCAGGGAAAGTATGCCGCCAGCTAAACCCGCAATACCTGCTTCGAACAGGCATTGCCAAAAGATGTCTCTCCGAGTCGCGCCCAGGGCTCGTCGAATGGAAAGATCAACGCCATAGCGAGAAAACTTCGCAACGAGCAAGCCTATCGCACTAATCATGCAGATTAAGAATACGCCAGAACCAATTACAGTTTGCATACGAACAGCAGGCGGCACGATATTATTTATTTCCACCCACTTTCGTACATTGGAGAGTACCGGAGCGGCGTCTACTTGAAAGCGTCCTGACGCTCTTTGGCCATTAACATAAGCCTCGAGATTTTCACGGAAACGGGCGACCGCACCAGCGTTAGGAAGATTTACCCAGTACTGTACCCAAGTGCAATTCGGAGAGGTAGGACGTTCACGCGACTGCCCAGTGGCCGGCCAGCAATGAGTAGGACCAAAGCCATAATCCTGCGGAAGATCCAACCAAGTTCGGAATGGCATGTAAAGATCTTCCGCATTCGCAAACGGGCCACTACCGAGGTCATAGAAGTGTGGCTTAGGATTAAACTCGTCAACAACACCAATAACTCGAAAGGTGTGTGTTGCGATCTGCATTACTCGTCCAATACTGTCCCCCCCCCCAAAAATCCGCTCGTTGGCTGACCGGGAAAGAACTACTACAGGTGCGCGATCTTCGTCGTCGACCGCAGTCCAGCCGCGGCCTGCTAAAAAACGGAGACCAAAGAGACTAAAGAAGCGCCAAGTGGTAGCGCGTGTGCGAGTCATCCGTAATGGAGAGTCGTCGCCGCTACGCTTAGCGGGCAGCCGATTGGAACTCATCATGGCAGCAGGAGGAGACGACGGCAGCTGGTAAAGCGCCTCGGCATCCTGAAGGGTGAGATCCGCAGGCATTGCGCGATCACGCGCGAATACCTCGGCTGGGCGTGGTTCGATTTGTGGATGGAATAGAGTATCACTCAGCCCAGGTAGTGGATCGCCGCCTAGGCGCTCCACGAGTGCGATCGCTGAGAATGGCGCGCTGATACCTAGCGCAACGGCTAGAACGATGAACACAGAAATGAACGGATGCCTGCGGGTTCCAAGCCACGCGGATTCGATGGAATAACCTAGCATTTGCAGCCTTTTCGAGTCATCTAAACGGCGCCGCCGAGGCGGCACCGGGACATCAAGGGCTTTTCCGCCCTCGCCCAAGTTACTGGCAGGAGTCCTTGTTGTGGCAGAACACGCCCGACACAGCCTCTGCGCTGCCGCTACCGATCGATGATTGGATGCCGCCGCTCAGGCGATCGGCGTTCTCGGTATCAACGATCTCGAACAGACCGTCTTCGTCGTAAACAAAAAGCTTTGCTTCGTTGGTCATGACACCTTCCTTATTTACAGTTTTTGTCGTTGGTGCAAGCGAACCCAGAGACAACCAGTCCTTCCCGCGAACCCGCCATGGATGCCTGGATACCGCCACTGAGGTCGTACGGGGATGCGCTTTCCTTGATATCGAAAAGGCCATCTTCGTCATAGACGAATACGATATCGTTTCCTGCCGATTTACTGCTCATCTTTTTCTCCGTGATTAGACATCGGTGGTGCGCTTACTCCAGCGCAGAGACAATCATCCATGAAAAACGGCGTTGTCATCCGTACGTGTGTGCCGGGCAACCAAGTTCTTCCGGATTACGACTAAGATGACCGCGAAGCCAGAAATTCATGCGCTCGTCATCAATCTGCACGCGGCCGTCCTCAAGGAGGTAGCCGACATCGTTACCCTTGCTGTTAAGCGCGACAGTACATTTGCCGAGTCTACCATTCGCTCTGACCATTAAATGATTGGGCTTTGCCGTATAGCAGATGTACCCAAATTCGTGATCATCATTAGCTGATGTCAAATTATTCGCAACTACATCGGACTTAAGCTTGATGTCAGCGACTTTGATTGCGCTTTCGAAAATATTGCCCACTCCGTTTGATACTGCAAAACCCGCCCCGGCCAATCTCTCCTCGATACGCAAAGAAATACGGTGCGCTTCCTCCATCGAAATCGTCTGCATTTCTTTTGCATTGAGGTTCGTGCCTCCAAGGTCCGAGATATGGCGCACGTAAATACTGTATCGCGGGTCACCGCTGAATTCGTCGACAATTTTCTCAGTCAATGCATATAACCCATGCTCATTACCCGGCATGATGTGGAGACGAAGAATGGTCTCGAATTCTAGATCAGTGGCATGGGCAGCACAAAGGTTGGCCCATATTTGCTTGAACGTTCCCGAGCCGTTGGCATATTGACGGGAGCGATTGTGCGCCTCCTCATCACCATCCAACGATATCTGGAAGTTACGTTGTCGGTGAGAAACTAATACCTCCAACGTAGAGGCGTCTAGTAGAAAAGCATTGGTTGTAAGACCCCCTTCAAATTCTTCCAGGTCACCCCGTTCGTAGAACTCATAGGCGTAGCCTGCCAGTTCTTGCACGATATCTTTGGCAACTAATGGCTCTCCTCCAAACCACTCGAGCTGCAATGATTTCAGTCCTGCGTTTTCAATGCGCCGTTTAATGAGGTTTTTGATGCCATTTACTACTGGCCGCTTCATCTTGCCGATGGCAAAATCCTCGTAGCAGTAGGTGCATCGAAAATTACAGCGCTCGGTTGGGAGGATGGTAAGGTGAAGGTGCCTGTTTCCATCGTGCCGCATGATATCTCCTTCTGAGTTCAGCCATTGAAGTATGCGTACGCCACAACAACGCAGGTGGCGATAGAGATAGCGCAAACGAACGCCACAAGAACCGCCGAGGGCGGTGGTGTGACGTCATCTGAATCATTTACTGAACGGGCATCTGGCCATTTCATGACCATGCCGGCTGCCATTTTTCGGAGCGACTGATTGTTGGGCATTTACGTCGCGGCAGTTTCAACTGATTCTTCCCCATGCCATGCATCATTACCATCCATATGATCTCGCGAGATCGCCGCTGATTGTGCTTGTCCACGATCAAAACTTCACGAAGTCGGCTGACTGCTAAAGGAAGGGCTTCGCAAAAAGTAACGTAAGACGCAGAAGCGCAGCCATAAGACTCACCACCAAATCGATCGTCGGTCCATTTAGCTAGTAATTGACTTCATCTTGTTGAGTAGCCAGTCCCAATATCGCAGTGTACTGTTCATGCGAAGGATGGCGCCTTCCATAATTTCACTCGAATGGGTGGGATGGTCTCGGATGGCTGGCTCGATGACGTGCTCAATCCAGCCTTCTCCGTGGAGGGCATCGACCGTGACATGTTCTTGGTAGTAGTCGAGGACGCCCGGAGCATCCATGCCGATGCCAGCTCTTGTGCAGCCTCGGAGGAGCTTGGCGTATTGATTCGGATCGGAAAGTTCGGTGATCGCGAGCGCACCGATATACCGGAAGTGCTGACGACGCGCCAAAGCGAGATGCATGAGAAGGTTGTAGCCGGCAAGACCTTCCCATCCGAGCATGGCGAGGTAGTCTTCCCGGTCACCGGATGACCCGATTTGGTCCAGCACATTCCGGTACAGAGTCACATGAGTCCTCGAACGCTCACCTCTGCCAACCTCATCCCAGAGGTTCGCAGCAACCTCGCATCTAGCCTCCTCATCGACTCCCAAGCAGGCAAGCGCAATGAGGTCGTAAAACCGCATGTTCAGTGCGTAGTCGCAGATGAAGTAAAGGGCGATCTGCTCTCGGCTCGCCCCGAACTCCATGAAGTCAAAAATCGGGTGGTCAAACGAGGGATGTGCTTTCCATGCGCTGCGGATAGCGGAAGCGGCTTCGCCAGGCACTATGCTCTGGGGCGATACCGATGCAAGTTCGCTTTGGATCCACGCGCGCTCCAGTTCGACGCGAACTGCCATGAGCTGAGTGTTGTACTGGTGCTCGGCCTCCGGTGCGTGGACCGGTGCGAGTTGCAGGTCGTAAAGCCTGCGGAGCACTTGGTGGGCCTCTTCAAGGGCGTTCGGTTGGCGCTCAAGGAAAGCCTGCCTAGCGAGGGCATTCCCGCTTTGCAGACCATGTGACTCGCCGCTTCCATCGGCCGTGGCGTCATCCAGAATCCTTTCGACTTGCCCCTTCAAAGACGGAGCGTTGTGGTTGACCGACGCAACCGACGCAAGAGCAATAGACATGCCCACTCCCCCTAGGCTCTCCATGTTGATGTTCCGATACTGCTCGGTATCGCATCAAGATGTCAATAGTCGGCGCTGAAAGTTTTCTATCTCAGTGGCTGTGCTGCTCTACCCAGGTGGCCAGCCTGTGCGCACTCAAGGCGCCTGTCTGACTTTGTTAGGGTCTAGCAAGCCATCCAGCCGCGACAACGGTAACACCAAACGCCAGGTCAGGATCGAGATGTAGTGCCGTATTTCATCAATCGAGGCGATGCGCTGATAGGCACTGCCGAGTCTGCAACTTTACGGTTACACCAGCGACCGTACTCGGGCGGCTACGGGTGTCGTCACAGGGCGAGACGGCGGTGCATCTTGCACGCCAGGATTCGTATCTGATACCGTTTGGTATCTATGCAATACGCCTCATGAATGTGACTGAGGCTGGACTTCTCATCTACTGGTCGTGGAGGTTGCCAACGAACGGTCGTAGGGCTGCTGTGCATCGATGATCGTCGCCATGGACTGCCATGCAAGGTCGGCAACTTGGGTGAATCGGCGCGCATGGGCAACATTTGTCGCTCCCTCCAGCAGCATCGTGGCGGCCAAAGCAAGGTACTCGGCCGTTTCGGCAGGGTAGTCGACGACGAAGATATTTTTCATGATCTGCTGCAGTTGCGCCTTGTAGTCCAGCGCCGCTTCTCGTATGTCAGCTTGATCGGGAAACTCCGTCAGCGCCCGCTCAAACAGACAGCCGTGGAATTCCGCTGACCGGTACCAGTCCTCGTGCCAGTCAAAGATGGCTTTAATACGCGTTGTCGTCGTTCGCTTGCCGAAGACCTGTTTGCTGAGCTCGGCCAGGAGCTTTCCCGACCGGTCGCGTATCACGGCCACGACAAGGGCGTCCTTGTTAGTGAAGTTGCGGTACATCGTCATGCGGGCGACACCCGAAGCGCCGATCACCGCCTCAACGCCAACGGCATGGAAACCATGCTGAATAAACAGCTTGGTGGCGTTTTCTAGGACAACGGAGCGCTTGGATCGGGCCATCTCTCAACTTTCTGGTGCTCGTGACCACTGTACAGGCAATAGATCATCGTGCGTTCCATCGACGGAATCCAGATACACATCAGGTCGGATCAAGCCATGCCCAAATCTCGCCATGGCTGACCTCCACCCATACCTCGACGCTGCCACGCGTGCCAACACGCAGCAAAGCTACGCCTCGGCCATCCGTCACTTCGAGGAAGCATGGGGCGGCCATCTGCCTGCGACGACCGATAGCGTGGCGCGCTATCTGGCGGATTCCGCCGAGCTGTGCGCTCTCAATACGCTCCGGCTGCGCTTGGCGGCCTTGGCGCACTGGCACATTGAACAGGGATTTGCTGACCCAACACGGGCTCCGCTGGTACGGAAGGTGCTCAAGGGCATCAAAGCATTGCATCCGGCTGTTGAGAAACAGGCTGTTCCGCTGCAGTTGACTGAACTGGGTACAGCGGCTGACTGGCTCGATAGCGCCATCATCTTCGCAGAGCAGACCGGCGACACGGTGCACGCGCTGCGGTACCGGCGCGATCGCGCCCTGATGCTGCTGGGCTTCTGGCAAGGTTTCCGCGCCGACGAGCTGACCCGGTTACGTATCGAACACATCGATCTTCGGCCCGGTGAAGGGCTGGCGGGATTTCTGTCGCGAAGCAAAACGGATCGTGATAACAACGGGCGCACGTTCAAGATCCCTGCGCTGTCTCGCTGGTGTCCAGTCGAGGCCGTTCATACGTGGATTGTGACGTCCAAACGAACGGAAGGGCCGCTGTTCGTTGCCATCAATCGCTGGGGAAAGCTGGGCGAAACG
>WOZO01000055.1 GCA_011620315.1 Sideroxydans sp.
CCTTGGAGATCGTCGCCCGGCGAGCGGCAATGTGTTGACCCATGCTGTGCTGGATGCCATCAAGGAAATTTTCCCGCACGATGGGCGAAAAGTGATTTACGGTGAAACGACCCGGTTAGGCGCGGCCCGCCTTGCTGCTGAGAACATTACGTTCAAGCAGATTCCCTATGACGTGAAGATGCGCTGAACATTATGTTTGAACTGAAAACCTACCAAAAGAACACACTTTCCGCGCTGGTGCAGTTTCTGCAATCCTGCCGTAGCGTACCCATTGCGGATGCCTTCCACGCGATGCTGGCAACGCAGAATCGAGGCAATGAACGTTATCAGCCCGTGTTCGAAGATGTGCCATGTGTTTGCTTACGCATTCCGACTGGCGGTGGCAAAACGGTGCTTGCCGCCCATGCGGTGGCACTGGCAGGCAAAGCGGTACTTGATAGTGATGCACCGATTGCATTGTGGTTGACTCCATCTGACACTATTCGCTCACAGACGCTGGAGGCACTCTCCAACGCCCGGCATCCGTATCGGCAAGCCTTGGCTCATTACTTCGGTGACCGTGTGCAGGTGTGCGATTTGGAAAGCCTGCAAACCATCAGCCCGCATGATGTCGGCAAGGCCTGTATTGTGGTGGTTGCCACGATCCAATCCTTCAATGTGACGGACACCGCCAAGCGCAACGTCTATTCCTTCTTTGAAGAACTCGCGCCGCACTTCGATAATCTGCCCGCCAATCAAAGCGCAGATTTGGAGAAGGTGACAGAGGCCGATTTACAGAACCAGCCCTACCTGACTGCCGCCGATATTGGACGCGTGAAGTATTCCCTGGCGAACTGGCTGCATCTGCGCCAGCCCGTGGTGATTGTTGATGAGGCACACAACAACCGCACAGACCGCTTCTTTCAAACGCTGGGCAGGTTGAATCCAAGTTGCGTGGTCGAGCTAACGGCTACGCCTGTCGCCGGAAACAATGTGCTGTATCACGTCTCCGCTCAGGAGCTGAAAACCGAGCAGATGATTAAGCTGCCGATTGTGTTGGCAGAGCACCCAGAGGGGTGGCGTGAATGTCTGCGTGATGCGGTACTGACCCGAGATGGGCTGGAACTGACTGCGCAGAAAGAAACTGACTACATACGCCCCATTGTGCTGGTGCAGGCTGCGCCCAAGGGAAACGAGGCAACGGTTGATGTTGTGCGCCAGCACCTGATTGAGCAAGAGAACATCCCGGAAGAGCAAATTGCAGTTGCGACTGGTTCGCAGAAGGAATTGGATGGAGTCAACCTGTTTGACCCTAGTTGTCAGATTCGCTATGTAATTACCGTGGAGGCCTTGAAAGAAGGTTGGGATTGCTCTTTCGCTTACGTGCTGGCCTCTCTGCAATCAGTGAAATCCGCCAAGGATGTGGAACAGTTGCTGGGGCGTGTGTTGCGCATGCCTTATGCCAAACAACGTCAGCAAGATGCGTTGAATAAAGCCTACGCCCATATCGTTGCTGAGAACTTTGCCGAGGCCGCCGCCACACTGAAAGACCGGATGGTGCAGAACATGGGTTTCGAGCGACTGGAAACGGGCGCTTTGATTATCCCGCAGCAGCCCTTGCCGCTGACTGGCGGGCATGGTGGTACACCATCCATGCCCGCCATACCAGATTGTCATATCGAAGTGCCACAAGTGCCGGACACCCAGCACTGGCCAGAAGAAATTAAAGCAGCGGTGCAAATTCGCGAGACATCGCAAGGTGCGACGATTCTGCTGAAAGGCGATGTCGATTCGGATACCTTGGCTCAAGCTGAGGCATTCATCAGCAAGACCTTGCCAGAGAAAGCCCGTGTCGCAGTTAAGGAGCAGTTCGATGCACACCGCGCTGTCCGTCAGGCACTTCGCGCACCGGCCCAATTGGGTTTGACCTTCGCTAGGATTCCGCAACTTTGTTTGCAACTGGACGGCTATCTTGAAATTGTCGAGAAGGAGACTCTCTCCAGCATAGGAGATTGGGACTTGCTCGATCAGCCTGTTCAACTCGCGGGATTTACCATCCGCGAGAGCATTAATTCGTTTGAAATTGACGTGAACGGGCAGCAGGTCAAATACCGCCACATTGACGCGCAACAACTCAAGCTGAACGACGTAACCAGCCATATCAGTGAGCAAGACCTGGTGCGTTGGCTGGATATGGAGGTGCGCAAGCCCTTTGTCTCACAACTGCAATTGCAGGCATATCTGGTGAAGATGCTGGCGCACTTAATCCATGACCGAGGCTTTACCCTGACAGCCCTAGTGCGAGCGCGCTTCCAACTGGCTCAGGCAATAAGTAAAGAGATCGAGCGGTTGCGAGAATTGGCGATGGAGAAGGGATTCCAGGCAAGACTGTTCGAGATGTCAGTGCCGCCGGTCGAGGATTCCGTGCATTACAGCTTTGAGTTTCAGGCGGGGATGTACCCGGCGCGGCAGTGCTATCAGGGCAGCTACGAGTTCGAGAAGCATTTCTATCCGGTGATCCATGACCTGCGCGAGAAAACCGGGGCGGGTAAAGTGGCGGAAGAGTTTCAATGCGCTCAAGCCATTGATGCCCACCCCAAGGTTAAGCAGTGGGTGCGCAATATCGAACGACAGGAGAAATTCTCTTTCTGGTTGCCGACTTCCAGTGACTATTTCTATCCTGACTTCGTAGCTGAACTGGTTGATGGTCGTGTGCTGGCGGTCGAATACAAAGGCGAGCCCTATAAGACCAACGACGATTCACGCGAGAAGAAGCAGGTCGGGGGGCAATGGGAGAAGTCTAGCGGCGGTCGCTGCCTGTTCCTATTTGCCGTGGCGGAAGACGAGGCCGGGCGAACGGTATTCCAGCAACTGGATGAGAAATTAGCCAATCCATAACGCTAACCGTTAATGCGCTTTCTCCTCGATACCAACATTCTGATACCGCTTGAGGATTCCAATATCCCATTGCCGCCGGGACTGGGGAATTTTGTGCGGCTGGCCCAAGAGCATGGGCATCCCCTAGTTTTCCATCCCGCATCGGAAGAGGACATCAATCGCGACAGGAACGCCGAGAGGCGCTTGCGTACACGAGACCGGTTGGCGCAATACACTCGTCTCGATGGAGTGTCGGATTGTCCTTGGCACACCCCAGAAACACGTCCCAATGATGCCTGCGATAATGCCATTCTGTTTGCGCTTGAGTGTGATGCGGCGCATTACTTGGTTACGGAAGACCGTGAGATTCACAGAAAGGCCGTCAGTCGCGGGCTAGATAATCGTGTTTTTGCGATTCAAGCAGCAGACGACTTCTTGCGTCGTTTGCATGAGCCGACTTCCGTTCAGCTTCCAAACATTCATGACGTGCCGTTGCATTCGCTGACACGGTTACTGAGTGGTGAGTTCTTCGATAGCTTGCGAGAAGGGTATCCAGAATTTGATGATTGGTTTAGAGGGTGTGCAAGGAATGATCGTCGGGCCTGGGTTTACTGGGCAGAGCCGGATAGGCTCGGTGCATTGTGCATATATGCCAGAAAGGAAAACGATGATGCAACAGGGCACGGGGATGTGCTGCCCGGCGCATCATTGAAGTTGTGCACGTTCAAAGTCGCGCCGGACTGTCAGGGAAGGAAGATCGGCGAATTATTCTTGAAGGCGGCTTTTCGCTACGCGACAGAAAATCGACTTGAGCATATCTTCATCCACGGGGATGCGGAGAAGCACGGCTTCCTCTTTGAACTACTGGCAGACTTTGGATTTGCCGAATTCGGGCGATATGGCACTGATGTTGTGTATGTGAAGAAGCATCCCGTTATTGCCCCTGATGACACACCGGCAGACCTATCTTCGTTTGAGTATTTCAGGAAATATTTCCCGCACTTCAGGCATGACGCGAATATCAGAAAATTCATCATCCCGATTCGCCCTGAGTATCACCGAATTTTGTTTTCAGACTATTTTTCCCCATCTGATCCGCCACAAATGACGCTGTTTAGTTCAACTCATACTGCGAGCAATGCAATTAAACAGGCGTATTTATGTCATGCTCAATTGGGGCAGATCAGCCCAGGGGATGTCGTTTTATTTTATCGCTCAATTGATGAAAAAGCGGTGACCAGCCTTGGCATCGTCGAGCAGTATGAAACACTTGAAGATGCGAGCGAGATTGTAGATCGAGTGCGGCGCAGGACGGTGTACAGCATGACTGAAATTGAAAGAATGGCAGCCAAGCCAACCAAAGTAATGCTTTTCCGACTGGTAAAACATTTTGTTCACCCGCCGTCATTTGACTGGCTTTCACAGAATCGAGTTGTAAATGGCAGTATCCGAACTATCCGAGAAATTGATGACAACGCGTACCAAAGACTTATTTCCCAAGCCGCCTAGAGTTGCGCTTATTTCTATCCGTCCCTGCTTTGTGGAAAAGATACTGGCCGGTGAAAAACGGCTGGAATTTAGAAGAAGCTGGGCGGCTGAGCCGGTTGATGTACTGGTGATCTATTCATCCTCACCCACCCAGAAGATTGTAGCAGCCGTTAATGTGGTCGATGTCATCGAAGGATCGCCCACGGCCCTATGGGAATTAGCCAAGGAAAAGGGGGGCGGGGTGACCCGTCAGCTTATCTACGATTATTTTGAGGGGAAAAAATCCGGCTTCGCAATCGAGATTGCTGACGTACTTGAGTTTGAACAGCCGGTTGATCCGAAGAAGATATTCAAAGACTTCGTCGCACCGCAGTCCTTTAGATATTTGGATTCCAAGGATTACGCCAAGATTCTTTCCAAATCCTGGAAGGGGAGAGCATGAAGGTTATTTTCGTGGCAGGCATCCATGCGGTTGGAAAATCATCCTCCTGCAAACTTGTATCGGATGAGATTGGCATTCCTCACTACACGGCAAGCCAGATTATTCGTGAAGAAAAACAGTCTGCCATCTCGGGCAACTCGAAGCTGGTTGCCGACGTAGCGGCAAATCAGCGTTTGCTGATCCAAGGTGTATCCCGGTTGTTGCAGACCGGTAATCTTCTGCTCGATGGGCATTTCACCATGCGCCGCAAGTCTGATGGCGGCATTGAGGCAATTCACATTGATGTTTTTAGTGAGCTACGAATCGGCGGAGTGGTCTTGTTCATTGACCGGCCTGAAGAGATCGCGAAAAGGATGCACTTGCGCGACGGCGTGTCACTGCCCGTAGATGAATTCCATGAACATCAAGAAGCTGAAATATCGCACGCGCGGCATGTCACTTCCGCGCTCGGGTTGCCATTGGCCGTTCTTCAAGCCTTCGACACACAAGGCATGGCAAAAGCATTGTCATCTTGGGCTGGCATGCCCCGTTAAGTTCACCACATTTAGAGCCAATCTGAAGCCCGTCCCTGTCGGGCGTAAGACCCTCTAACCCGTAGAAATCACATTCCTGTTCGGCTTGGCTGGTTGAAAGCCGTTCGTGCGCCATCCCTTCGCGTCGGATTGCTGCATGCTGATGCCGTGTTGAAACAAACTCCCTAAAGCGTTCGTCACTTCAAGCCAACCATTCTGGCTACGGCTAAAAACCGTGGCTGTGCTCGGCTTTGCCTTCCGCGCAGGCCGCACCACTTTTTCGCCTTCGGGCTTTCCGCTCCTCTCTTGCTTTCGACGTTTGCGCTGCCGCGACACGGCTCCAAAACGCAAGCAGCAAACCGACAAACGAACGAAGGAGAAAGACCATGGACGCAACGAACACAACCAGCCAAGCCGAACAAATCAAAACCGACACTCACCAAACCGCATGTGTGAAGAACGAAATCTCCCCACCCTACGAGGTGCAAATCCAGAGCGAGGAAGAAAACATCATTGCCAAGGCGCTTGAAATTCTTTCACGCAGGATGCGACAGGCAGAGGCGTTTTTCAGCTCCCCTTCGGCAGTGCGTGATTTTCTGCGATTGAAGATGGCAGAGCTTGAATTTGAGGTCTTTAGCGTGATTTTTCTGGATGCACAGCATGGCGTGATTGCCACAGAGGAGATGTTTCGCGGAACGCTTACGCAGACCAGCGTTTATCCCCGTGAAGTCGTGAAGCGTGCGCTGCACCATAACGCTGCCGCCGTGATTTTCGCGCATAACCACCCGTCTGGATTGTGCGAGCCTAGCAAGGCAGACCAGATGCTGACCGATGCACTCAAGCAAGCCTTGTCACTTGTTGACGTGCGCGCCCTTGATCACTTCATTGTTGCCGGTGCGGACTGCATGAGCTTTGCAGAACGTGGCCTGATTTAAGGGGGCGCCATGACAATGACCAGCCACAAGACAAGAGAGGAGGCGCAGGATGCGCTGCGCTTCCTGCAAGGCTTCATGTCTCATGCACAGCTTGCCACCATCGCTGCCCGAATGCGTGCTGAAGAGCAGCAGCATTTTTTCGATAAGGTGGTGGAAATGGAAAGGCACATTCGCACGATGCCTAAGACCTACGAGCAGGACGGCGCGTGTGATGAGGCCATCGCGCACCTGCATTACTTCCTGAATGGCTTTGATTGGTACATCACGGAGCGTGATATGGAGCGCGAGCAGTTGCAGGCTTTTGGACTGGCCTGCATGGGCGAGGAAGAAATGGGGTATATCAATATCGTGGAGCTTATCCGCAACGGCGCGGAACTGGACCTGTATTTCGAGCCGCGCAGTTTGCGGAAAATATTCGCGGAGCGCGGGTAGATCATGGCCGGGCCGGGGATGAATCTCCGGCCCGTAAGCGGGACGGCACCCTTGGCAAGGTGGTTGTCTCTGGTTGCCGCTATTTCAATGATTGGGATTTTTGCCACAAATTTGCCACACTGAAGTGTGGCAACGTGGTTTTCTTGGGTTGCCTGCGTTAGTTTGCAATTAACGCAAGTTGCTGATTTGGCGGAGAGGGCGGGATTCGAACCCGCGGTGGGATGTTATCCCACACACGCTTTCCAGGCGTGCGACTTAAACCGCTCATCCACCTCTCCGGAAGGGCGCGCAGAATAAACTAGAACGGCTTGCGAGGCAAACGGAATTGATCGTGCCAGCGCAGCAACGCCGCGAATACGCTGGCCGGGCTGTCATCCGCCAGTCCGTGCGCTTCCAGTTTCTCGATCAATTCCGGCCGGTCGACGCGCAGGAAGGGGTTGGTCGCCTTCTCCAGAGCGATGGTGAAAGGCACCGTCGGGTGCCCTGTGGCGCGCAGTGCCTGTGTTACGGCGACTCGCTGTTTGATCGCGGCATTGTCGGGTTCGCTATGTGCGGCAAAGCGTAGCGTGTATTCAGTGTATTCATGCGCGCAATAGACCAGCGTCTCGTCGGGCAAACTCGCCAGGCGCTGCAAGGACTGGCATAGCTGTTCCGGGCTGCCTTCGAAGTTCTTGCCGCATCCGGCACCGAACAGGATGTCGCCGCTGAAAACGGCCCCTGTTGTGACAAAGGCGATGTGATCGACCAGATGCCCCGGCAACTCCCATATCTCGAATTCGGCCGGGATTTCCTGCAGCAGCAGTTGGTCGCCTTCCTGCAAGGCATGTGTGATGTGCGGATTGTTCGGATGTCTTCGCCCGTACACCGGCACGTTATATACTCCGCGTAATTCTTGGATACCGCCGACATGGTCATGATGACGATGGGTACAGAGGATGGCGGTCAGCTTTAGGCCGGCCTGTTTCAGAAACGCAAAGACAGGCTCCGCCTCGCCGGGATCGACGATCACAACCGTGTCCGACTGGCCGTGGATGGCCCAGATATAGTTGTCTTGCAGGGCGGGGATAGGCGTGATTTTCAACATAATGGGGCCGCAGCTTCGATGCCGAATTCTAAAGTAATCGCGAAGAGTCTGAGTGAATGGTTTGCCACGGAGCAGGGCGGCTATGTGCTGACGCGCGAGCAAGCCTACTTCGACCATACGGTGGGCGACATCTTCGGCTTCAATGCGCTGCAGATGGGTGTGCACAGCCAGGACTTCCTGCGCAACAGCCGTATGCCCTTGCGCTTCACCGGCGGTAATCTTCATGGCAACGATGTGCGCTTGATCTGCCCCGAACTTCCCTTTGAGAGCGCCAGTCTGGATCTGGTGCTGATGCCCCATGTGCTGGAATTTTCGGACAATCCGCACCAGATCATCCGCGAGGTGGAGCGCGTGCTGATGCCGGAAGGCAATCTCATCATCAGCGGGTTCAATCCCTTCAGCCTGTGGGGATTGAATCGGGCGCTGGGACGCAAGCAAGGCTGTCCGTGGGATGCACACTTCATCGGTTTGACGCGCCTGAAAGACTGGCTGGCACTGCTGGGGTTCGAAGTGGTCGGCGGTCGTTTCGCTGCCTATGCGCCACCGTTCCGCCAGCAAAAATGGCTGGATCGCGCTGCCTTCATGGAAAATGCGGGCGACAGATGGTGGGCAGTCAGCGGAGGTATCTATTTCCTGCATGCGATAAAACGCGTACCCGGCATGCGCCTGATCAAACCAAAATGGAACGAAGGTCTGGTGCGCAAACTGATACCCGCATCCCCCAAATTGAACAAAGGAACACATAAGAGTGAAGCGGATGAGTGATGTAGTAGATATTTTCAGCGACGGTGCCTGCAAGGGCAATCCCGGCATCGGCGGATGGGGCGTGTTGTTGCGTGCCAAGGGCAAGGAGCGCGAACTGTGCGGCGGCGAAGCGCACACCACCAATAACCGCATGGAGCTGATGGCTGCCATCGCGGCTTTGGAGACTTTGACACGCCCCTGCAAAGTGCGCCTGCATACCGATTCGAAATACGTGCTGCAAGGCCTCACCGAATGGCTGCCGGGCTGGAAGCAGCGTGGCTGGAAGACTGCCAGCAAACAGCCGGTCAAGAATGACGACCTGTGGCGTCGTCTGGACGACGCGGTGACCCGTCACCACATCGAGTGGGTATGGGTCAAAGGACACGCGGGTCATGAAGGCAATGAACGCGCGGATGCGCTGGCCAACCGCGGCATCGAGACTTTGAGGGAGCAGGCATGAAACAGGTAGTGCTGGATACGGAAACGACCGGGCTGGACCCCAAGCAGGGCCACCGCATCATCGAAGTCGCCGCAATCGAACTGGACGGGCGCAAGGTATCGGGGCGTACCTTCCATCGCTACGTCAATCCGGAACGCGAGATCGACGAAGGTGCCGCCGCCGTGCACGGACTGACACTGGATCGCTTGCAGGACGAGCCCAAATTCATCGAGATCGCACCGGCGTTGCTGGAATTCATCGCCGGGGCAGAGCTGATCATCCACAATGCGCCGTTCGACATCGGCTTCCTCAATGCCGAACTGGCACTGGCCGGTTTGCCGAAACTGGACAATCCGGTTCTCGACACCCTGAAGGTGGCCAAGGACCTGCATCCGGGCAAGAAGAACAATCTGAATGCATTGTGTGATCGTTATCAGATCGACAACTCGCACCGCACTTTGCACGGCGCTTTGCTGGATACCGAACTGCTGGCCGAAGTCTATCTCGGTATGACCCGCGGGCAGAAAAGCCTACTCGGCGAAGACACCGAAGATACCGGGAGCTCCGAGAGCAATACGCAAACAGAACGCATCTCGGCACCGGTACGCGTATTGTTCGCCAGCGAAGAAGAGCTGGCGCAGCATGCGGCGCAGTTGAAGGGTATCGACAAGGCCAGCAAAGACGCTTGTATCTGGCGTCAATTGGAAATGCCGGGATGAACGCCAAGCCACCTGTTGAAATAGATGTGCTGATCATCGGTGCCGGTGCGGCAGGATTGATGTGCGCGTTGACCGCAGCCCAGCGCGGTCGTTCCGTCATGTTGCTCGACCACAGCAACAAACTGGCGGAAAAAATCCGTATCTCGGGCGGCGGCCGTTGCAACTTCACCAATCTGAACGTCAAGCCGGACAACTACCTTTCAAACAACCCGCACTTCTGCCGCTCGGCGCTGGCCCGCTACACACCGCAACACTTCATTGTATTGCTGGAAAAGCACGGTATCAGTTATCACGAGAAGACCCTCGGCCAATTGTTTTGCGACGACGGTTCTGAAGCCATCATCGCCATGCTCAAATCCGAATGCGATAGTGCGGGAGTGCGCTGGGGCATGCCGTGTTCGGTCGAGCAGAGCGCGCATGACGAGGCATTCAGTGTGCGCACTACGCGCGGCATCTATCGGGCCGCTTCGTTGGTCATCGCCACCGGAGGGCTTTCCATCCCCAAGATCGGCGCGACACCGTTCGGATACAAAGTGGCCGAGCAATTCAACATCCCCATGACCAAACTCAAACCGGGACTGGTACCGCTCAACTTCCATCCGGAAGAGTGGAGCGCTTATGCGGATCTGTCGGGCGTGTCGTTGCAGGCCGTCGTCAGTTTCGGCAAGCAGAGCTTTCGCGAGAATCTGCTGTTTACCCATCGCGGCCTGAGTGGTCCTGCCATCCTGCAAATATCTTCCTATTGGGAGCATGGGCAGCCCTTATCCATCGACCTGCTGCCCGATCTCGACCTGCACGCCCTATTCATAGAGCAACGCACCAGCAAGATGCTGCTGGACAATTTCCTCGCGCAATATCTGCCCAAACGTCTGGCCGAGATCATCGCCACGAACTGGAGCGATAACCTCCCGGTCAATCAGCATTCCCCCAAACAGCTCGCCGCCCTGGCGGACAAGATCAAGGGCTGGCAAGTCACACCGACCGGCACAGTGGGCTACGGCAAAGCCGAGGTGACTTGCGGCGGTGTGGACACCCGCGCCTTGTCCTCCAAGACTATGGAATGCAACGAAGTGGCGGGGCTATATTTCATCGGCGAGGTGGTGGACGTCACCGGCCAGCTCGGCGGCTACAACTTCCAGTGGGCATGGGCCTCCGGCCATGCTGCAGGACTTTCTGCATAGGAGACAATATGGCAGTAGAAACCGAACTCAAACTGCATATCTCTCCCGACAAGCTACAGCGCCTGAAGCGGCATCCTCTGCTGCGCACCCATTCCATAGAACGGGCGCGCACGCTCAAGCTGTACAGCATCTATTACGACACCGCAGAGCTAGCTTTGCAGCAGCATGCCATGGCCTTACGCTTGCGCCGCGTCGGCAAGCAGTGGTTGCAGACATTGAAAGGCGGCGGCCAGTCGAGTGCCGGATTGCACCAACGCAACGAATGGGAGATGCCGGTGCCCGCAGAACAGCTCGACCTTGAAGCACTCAAGCTTAGCGGAGGCAAACTGCCCCACGGCGTTCGCAAGCATCTGCAACCGGTCTTCGTCACCGATTTCACGCGCAATGTGCGCCTGCTCGATTTCGGGGGCGCGCAGATCGAACTGTGCATGGATAGCGGCGAGATACGGGCGGGGCAGGGCATGTGCCCCATCTCGGAGCTGGAACTGGAACTTATATCCGGCGAGCCACAACAGCTTTTCAGGCTGGCGCTCAAGCTGCTCGACATCGTGCCGCTGGAAGTCGAGCACACCAGCAAAGCCGAATATGGTTACCGCTTGTTCTCCGCCTCCAGGCCGGAGGTCGGCAAAGGCAGATTCGCCGAGTTGCAGCCCGCGCAAGATATCAGCAGCGCGCTGCAAACGCTGATCGCCTCATGTCTGTCACACATACAGTCGAATGTGGGAGGGGCGCGGCTCAAGCTGGATGAAGAGTATCTGCATCAAGTGCGTGTCGGTCTGCGTCGTTTGCGCGTGGTGCTATCCGTAACCAGGCGCGTCCATCCCGGCCCCGAGCTGAATGCTTTATATCTTCAAGTGTCGGTACTTTGTATCGCCCTGGGACGCTCGCGCGATTGGGATGTGCTGATCACGCAGACTCTGGCCCCCATCTGCACCCGCTTGCCGGATCATGAAGGATTGCGCGCTTTGTTGAATACCTGCGAGCAAATGCGCAACAAACAACATGCGGGAATGGAAAAAAGTCTGGCCTCGCAAGATTTCCAGCGCCTGCTGTTGCGTTTCGGCGCATGGATGTACGAAGCGCGGCCGGACGGCGCAAAAGGCGCGCTTGCTAGCTTCGCAAGCAAAATCCTTAACAAGCGCGGCAACCAAGTCTTGACGATAGGCAATGCGTTATCGACCGAGGATCCCAAACAGTTTCATGAACTGCGCATCGCCTGCAAGAAACTGCGCTATAGCTTGGAAATGTTCGGCAGCCTGTTGCCGCACCACAAACTCAAAGCCTATCTGAATAAATTGACGGTCTTGCAGGACATTCTGGGAACCATGAATGACATCGCAGTCGCGCATCGCCTGCTTGATGAATTGGACAATGCGGCACGTCACGATACACTCACACTCGTGCATGGCTGGATGGAGCATGACTATGCCGAACATATCATGTTGTTCAACAAGAGCTGGGCCGGGTTCGTGGCGCAGACGAAGTGCTGGTAAATGCACGACAAGAGGAGCGTATTTTGAAAAGCGGAAAGGTTACACAACGATGAGCAAGAAACAAACACCCCTGCGCGTCCCTGTCACCAATGGATTGAAGGACATCTACGCGATGGACATGCACCTGCCGTATCAGGCGGCATGCGAGGATCGCTTTAGCGTGACCGCCTTTGCCAGAATGGCTGTCGCCATCTCGGTCGTGCGTACCGCGCTGGTACAAAAGAAAACCCAGATTCCCGATGCAGTCGAGATCCTTGATGCGGCGATCATAACCTTGACCGGCGTGCGTGCGCGTGGCGATGCCACAGATGTATGGGAGATCAAGGAAGAAGAACGTCCCAGCATACTGGCGGGCATCGAAGTCGCGGAAGATTGCATTGGCGTGCTGGATGTTGCATTGCTTGAACAGACCGCCGCCATGCTCATGGGGCAGATGAGCGGCCAACAGGGCTGAATAAGACAGAGGGAGTGGAGGCGCGACCCAGAGTCGAACTGGGCTCTACGGTGTTGGTGCGCGTTTAAAACTACCCAGCCCTGCGCATTGAATTTTACCCCGGCACTTTAACCGCCGTTTTGGATGGCGGCTGCTGATAAGTGTAGCTCAGTTTCA
>WOZO01000115.1 GCA_011620315.1 Sideroxydans sp.
GCGAAGCCAAGCCGGATCCTATTGCAGTACTTCCGTCAGGAAGTTTTGCAACTGTTGCCATGAATCTTTGTCCGCCGCCGCGTTGTAGGCCAGCGGGATGTTGAACTGCTTGCCGTACTTGTCCGCATCCCGGTTGGTAAAGCTGTGCATCGCGCCGGGATACACCACCGTCTGGTAGTCCACACCCGCCGCCTTCATCTCCTGTTCGAATACCGTCACCTGCGCCGCCGGGATCATCTTGTCCTCCGCGCCGGTGAAGGAAATTATTCGGGCTTTGACCTTGCCTTTCTGTGCGGGCGTGTCGGTTGCCAGTCCGCCGTGGAAACTCGCCACGCCCAGCAGCGGTTCGCCTTCGCGCGCCATGTTCAACACCACCGAACCGCCGAAGCAGTAGCCGATGGCGGCCAGCTTGCTGCCATCGACGTGCGGGTCTTCGCGCAGCACTTTCATCGCCGCCTCGAAACGCGCTTTGGCCATGGGGTGGTTCTGCGCGACTTCGGCGGAGAACTTGCCCGCGTCGTCCGGGTGCAGCGCCTGCTTGCCGTCGCCGTACATATCCACCGCCAGCGCCACATAGCCCAGTTCGGCCAGCATGTTCGCGCGTTTACGCGCGTAGGCGTTGTGTCCCCACCATTCATGCACCACCAGCACTGCCGGGCGTTTGCCCATCGCCAGTCCGTCGTAAGCGAGCCAGCCTTTGAGCGTGGTGCCGTTCGCGGAATAGCTGACTTCTTTGCCTTCAACCGCCGCCATGGCGGGTGCGGTCAGGCAGAGCAGGGCGAGAGAAAGGAACAGTTTATTCATGGCAGCCTCCGTTGCTGTGTCGGGATGTTGTTGGGTCGCGCGTTGCGGGATGATGCATGCGTCGCCATTATGCCCCAGGCGAGAGGATACGGCAGCGCATTGTGTGTGTCGCTGTTGCCAATCAAGGGCAGCGGCACCGCCGGTCCGATGGCGGGGGTCAATGTGCAGGGTAGGGCGCACACCTGCGAAATGGCCAGAACCCAAACTTCCCCGCAGTTTTGTGACGAACCCAAAAATTTCAGTTGTGCGTGACGTTATACTGGCACGCGGTCGAATGCGGCAAGCATATGGGCTGGAGCGCGTCACGCATCATCGAAATAGCGGATGTGTTCCAAGCGTCGGCCCAGCGTCGCCCCTGTCGAGACTTGTTGCCGCCGGAAGATTATCCTGCGCATGCTGCAAAGAGCGGGGCTCCAGCGGCAAGCTGGACGGAGACATTGTTGATGCCGCGGAATCGAACTTGCAGAGATTCTGGGAGGCGGCCATGTTGCGGGAGCAGCCGCAGTAATACTGGGGGCTTAGGCTTCTTCTTGTAGTGCCGCCTGCTGGCCGCGCGCCGCATCCACGCCGCGCAATATCAGCAGGCCCGCCAGGAAGAACGCGCCGGTGAAGAGGATCGCCGTGCGGTGGTCGCCTTGTGTCAGCCAGTTCACCAAGCCGTAGGTCACCGGGCCGATGATGGCCGCCATTTTCATCGCCAGCCCCCACAGGCCGAAGAACTCGACGCGCCGTGCAACGGGAGAGAACAGCCCGACCAGCGCGCGCCCGGCAGACTGACTGGCACCCATGCACAACCCTGCCAAATTTGCGGCCGCCCAGAACAAGCCCGGCCCTTCGGATGCCCACGCCATCAGCACCATCACCATCCAGCCGACCAGCGTCAAGGCGATGGCCGGCACATGGCCGATGCGATCCTGTAAGTAACCGAAACTGAACGCGCCCACGGCCGCCGTGATGTTCACCACGAAGATCAAGCCCAGCGTCTGCTGCATGGTGAAGTGCATCGCCTGCTGCGCGTAGATGGCGGCCAGCGTGATCACCGTCTGGATGCCCGCCTGATAGAACACGGTGCAGATCAGGAAGCGGCGCAGGTCGCGGTAATGCCGCGCATGACGCACGGTCTGCAACAGGCGCACGAAGGATTCCTGCAGCATGTTCTTGCCGACCAGGTGCGGTTGCGGCTGCGCGCGTTCTTTCAGGATCAGGAAGGTGGGCAGGCTGGCCAGCGCGAACAGCGCCGCCGTGATCAGCATGGTCACCGGCACGAAATCCGCCGCCGTGTCGCCGCGCGCCTGCGCCCAGCTCACATAGGCGAGGCAGACGCCCAGACTGAGCAGACCGCCCACATAGCCCAGGCTCCAGCCCCAGCCTGACACCTTGCCCAGCGACCCCTCGCGTGCCAGTTCCGGCAGAAAGGCGGCGATCAGGTTCTCGCCGCTGCCGTAGAAGAAATTGGACAGCACGATCAGCGGGATCGCCAGCCACAGCATGCCCGGCCCGGCGAAGTAGAGCGCGGCGGTGAACAGCACGCAGCCTGCGGTGGTGATGAACAGCAGACGCTTCTTTGCCGCATAGGCATCCGCATACGCACCCAGCAGCGGCGCGGTCAGCATGATCAGCAGATAAGAGGCCGCCAGCGACAGCGTCCACACCAAGGTCGCCCACGGTGCGCCGCCTGCCACCACCGAGACGAAGTAGGCATTGAAGATCGCCGTGATGACGATGGTGGTGTAACCCGAGTTGGCGAAGTCGTACATCGCCCAGGCCCAGGCTTCGCGGCGGTTCACATCGGCGGCAAGGTTTTGGCGCATGAAGAAGGAAAAGTCATGATCGAATGATGCGGATGTTAACTGCTAGCAGCCTGTCGGACTACCCCACCAAAACTATCATAAAGACAGCAGCAAAC
>WOZO01000081.1 GCA_011620315.1 Sideroxydans sp.
ACCCCGTGGCTGCGATTCGCCATCGCATCACACTGGAACCGGAACAAACCGCAGTCATCGACATGGTGTTCGGCATCGGCGCCAACCGCGACGCTGCCTTGGGCCTGGCGAGTAAATATCGGGACCGACATCTTGCCGACCGGGTTTTCGAACTGGCATGGACCCATGGCCAAGTGGTGTTGCGCCAAATCAATGCCAGCGAGGCAGACGCACAACTGTATGGACGCCTTGCCAGTTCGGTTATTTACGCTAATGCCGGTTTGCGTGCGGATGCCGACGTGATCGGCAGGAACCGTCGCGGGCAATCCGGCTTGTGGGGCTATGCCATTTCCGGCGATCTGCCCATCGTGTTATTGCAGATCGGCGACCTGGCGCATATCGACCTGGTGCGCCAAATGGTGCAGGCCCACGCCTACTGGCGCTTGAAAGGGCTGGCGGTAGACCTGGTTATCTGGAATGAAGATCACGCCGGTTACCGGCAATTGCTGCAAGAACAAATCATGGGCCTGATCGCCGCCGGCGTAGGGGCCCATGTGATGGACAGGCCAGGCGGCATTTTCGTACGGCGGGCGGAACAGATCTCGAATGAAGACCGTATCCTGATCCAATCCACCGCACGCGCCATCATCAGCAGCCAGCGCGGAACGCTGGGAGAGCAGATCAATCGCCGTGGGTTGTTTGAAGCCCGTGCGCCCCACTTGAATTTGCCGCGCCTTGTGCCGACACGGGCCCATCATGCCGAATCGCCGCCAGGGCTGGCGATGCCCGGTTTGGAACTGCACTTCAATAACAAACTGGGGGGGTTTGCGCCTGACGGCCGCGAGTATGTGGTGACGACTTCACCCGGGCATGTCACCCCGCTGCCGTGGGCAAACGTACTGGCCAATCCCCATTTCGGCAGCGTCATTTCGGCGTCTGGCCTTGGTTACACATGGAGCGAAAACGCCCATGAGTTTCGCCTTACGCCATGGGGCAATGACGCGGTCAGCGAAGCCAGTGGCGAGGCGTTTTACCTGCGCGATGAAGAAAGCGGGCACTTCTGGTCGCCTGCACCGTTGCCCTGCCGCGGTACGGCTCCATACGTCACGCGACACGGTTTTGGCTACAGCGCTTTCGAACATACCCATGATGGTATCAGCACGGTTTTGCGCGTGTACGTGGATATCGAGGAGGCAGTGAAGTATTCGGTGTTGAAAGTACGCAATGCATCGGGACGCATGCGACGCCTCTCCGTTACCGGCTACGTCGAATGGGTGCTAGGTGACTTGCGGGCAAAAACGGCGATGCATGTAACCAGCGAAATCGACGTTCCCAGCGGCGCATTGTTCGCGCGCAATGCCTACAACACCGAGTTTGCCAAGCACACGGTATTTTTCGATACGGATGATGCCAGCCGGACGTATACCTGTGACCGCGCCGAATTCCTTGGGCGCAACGGCACGCTGGGAAATCCGGCCGCGATGTCACGTGTGCGCCTGTCCAACAAGTCCGGCGCGGCACTGGATCCCTGCGCCGCGATACAGCTTGCATGCGAACTTGCGGACGGACAGGAACGCGAGTTTGTCTTCCGCCTCGGTGCCGGGCACACCACCGAAGCGGCACGCCAACTCATGCAGCGCACCCGCGGTTCGGCGGTGGCGCGCACTGCCCTGGAGAAAGTACGGCAATACTGGGACAGGACACTGGGCGCGGTGCAGGTGGAAACACCGGATCAGTCACTCAACGTACTGACTAACGGCTGGCTGGTTTATCAAACCCTGGCCTGCCGCCTGTGGGCGCGCAGCGGGTACTACCAATCGGGTGGCGCCTTCGGCTTCCGCGACCAGTTGCAGGATGTGATGGCGCTTGTCCATGCCGAACCTGCGCTGGTGCGCGAACATCTGCTGCGCAGCGCAGCCCACCAGTTTCGCGACGGCGATGTCCAGCACTGGTGGCACCAGACGTCGGGGCGCGGCGTGCGTACGCATTGTTCGGATGATTACCTGTGGCTGCCGCTGACGCTATGCCGCTATGTCTCGGGCACCGGGGACAGCGGGATACTCGATGAGCCCGTCGGCTTCCTCGACGGACGCCCCGTGAATCCGGAAGAAGATTCGTACTACGACTTGCCCGGCCGCTCAGAGGAATCTGCCAGCCTGTATGAACATGGCGTGCGGGCGATTCTGCGCGGGCTGCGCTTTGGCGGACACGGCTTGCCATTGATGGGCTCGGGCGACTGGAATGACGGCATGAATCTGGTGGGTGCGCAGGGCAAGGGCGAAAGCATCTGGCTCGGGTTCTTCCTGTATCAGGTATTGATGCAATTCACCCCGCTGGCACAGATGCGCGGCGACTCGGCTTTTGCGGAACGCTGCCAGCGGGAAGCGGCGCAACTGCGGCAAAATATCGAACACAGCGGATGGGACGGCGAGTGGTACCGCCGCGCTTACTTCGACGATGGCACGCCGCTGGGGTCAGCAGGCAATGCGGAATGCCAGATTGACGCCATCTCGCAAAGCTGGGCCGTATTGTCGGGCGCGGGCGATCCGCAACGTGCGCGCACGGCCATGGCGGCGGCGGACAAACGCCTGGTGCGCCGCGACGACGGATTGATCCAGTTGCTCGATCCACCCTTCGACAAGTCGGATTTGAATCCCGGCTACATCAAGGGTTACGTTCCCGGCGTACGCGAAAATGGCGGCCAATACACGCACAGCGCCGTGTGG
>WOZO01000188.1 GCA_011620315.1 Sideroxydans sp.
TGCATCGGGCGGCAATGCCCAAGTGGTTACAGTGCATGGCAAACCCACGGCAGTGGTTGTGTCGGCGGCGGAGTACTCCCGTCTCACCCGCAGCAAAGGCAAACTTTCCACCGCACTATTGCGCCCCGACCTTGAAGCCGAAGATCTGGACATAAGCCGTAGCCGCGACACCGGACGCAACATCGAGCTATGAGTTGGCTCATCGATACCTCCGTACTTTCCGAATACGCCAAGAAATCCCCCGCGCAGGAAGTCATCACCTGGCTGGACGAACAGGACGAAACCAGCCTGTTTATTAGCGTCATCAGCTTGGGGGAGATCGAAAAAGGAATACTCAAACTGCGTAGTAGCGATCCGCGCCGTAGCCAAAAACTCACTGCTTGGCTTAGCAAAGTGGAACAGCGCTTTGCCGGGCGCATCCTGCCTTTGGATGCAACTGCACTTCATGTTTGGGCGCAGATTGCCGCTCACACAGAATCATTGGGACAACCTCTGCCGGTGATGGGCAGCCTGATCATGGCGAGCGCTCAATGCCACGGGCTCACCGTGGTTACGCGAAACGTACATGATTTCGCGCTATATCCGCGAGTGTTTAATCCTTGGGGGATGTGATTGCACGTATCATCAAAAGGCCTGCTGCTTACGCGGAGATGCGGGGCATTATTTCACGGTTCCTCACACAGCCGTCGGCACTCCGGCACTCAATCTGTCGAAAGCAGATTTTATTTTTTCATCCGATATTAGAGCCTCATCTTCAGGGATATTCTCAGTTTCAATAACGAGCGTGTGCATGGCGAGCGATTCGAAACGCGTGAAGAGATGAGCGCCATGGCGTTCGAGTACATCGAGGTGTTCCACAACCGGAAACGGCTGCACTCGACGCTGGACTACAAGTCGCCGATACGGTTCTTGAGCGACTGGCTGAATTCTCAACCGCTGGAGAAACAGGTAGCATAAACCCCGCCTGTTGGAAGACGAAAAACCGGGGAAAGGTCACTTTGTAACGGATCAGAAAAAAAGGGGAACCAAGCAAAACCTGATTCCCCGTGTGTGCTGTTGCGCGTTGCTTACTTGTTCTTCTTCTCGATCATGTCGTGCATGATCGGCGACAGGATGATCTCCATCGCGTGGCTCATCTTGCCGCCGGGCACCACCATGGTGTTGGCGCGGGACATGAACGAGCTGGGGATCATGGACAGGTAGTACGGGAAGTCCACGCCTTTCGGATTGCGGAAGCGGATCACCACGAAGCTTTCGTCCGGTGTCGGAATATCGCGCGCGATGAAAGGATTGGATGTGTCCACGGTCGCCACACGCTGGAAGTTGATGTCAGTGTGGGTGAACTGCGGGGTGATATATTTGATGTAGTCGGGCATGCGACGCATGATGGTGTCCACGGTCGCTTCGGCGGAATAGCCGCGCTCCGCCTTGTCGCGATGGATCTTCTGGATCCACTCCAGGTTGACCACCGGCACCACGCCGATGCCGAGGTCGACGTACTTGCTGACGTCCACGCCCTTGGCTTCATCCTTGACCAGACCGTGCAGACCTTCGTAGAACAGCAGGTCGGAACCTGCTTCGATGTCTTCCCAGGGTGTGAACACGCCGGGTGTCAGATCGGTCAGACCGAAATGCTTGTTGTGCTCGACGGCCTCGGGCTCGCTGTGCACGTAGTAGCGACGCTTGCACATGCCGGTCTCACCGTACTGCTTGAACATCTCTTCGATCTTGTCGAAATGGTTGGCTTCGGGGCCGAAATGGCTGAAGCTGTGGTTGCCGGCCTTGGTTGCTTCGGCTGCCGCTGCGCGGAAGGCCATGCGGTCCAGGCTGTGCAGGCTGTCGCCTTCGATCACAGCAGCGCTGATCTTTTCTCTGCGGAAAATGTTCTCGAACGCGCGCTTGACGGTGGTGGTACCGGCGCCGGACGAACCGGTGACGGCGATGACGGGGTGCTTGACGGACATAGGTTCTCTCTCCTGAAAACGATATGGATAAAATTTTTGGAGCGCGATTCTACCCTAGTTTGGCTTTTGGTAGCGAGGCGCAGGCGGCACCCCTTTGTTGTCGCTATAATGCCGCACCTGCAATTTCCCGCCATTCACCCTCCGACCATGCAACAACACTATTCACCCAAAGACATCGAAGCCGCCGCCCAGCAGGAATGGGAGGCCAGCCAGGCTTTCAAGGCCGACGAGCACAGCAGCAAGCCCAAATACTATTGCCTGTCCATGTTCCCCTACCCCTCGGGCAAGCTGCACATGGGCCATGTGCGCAATTACACCATCGGCGACGTGCTGAGCCGTTACCACCAGATGAAGGGCTACAACGTGATGCAGCCCATGGGTTGGGACGCCTTCGGCCTGCCTGCCGAGAACGCGGCCATGGCCAACAACGTGCCGCCGGCCGCGTGGACCTATTCCAACATCGACTACATGAAACAGCAGTTGAAGTCGCTGGGATTGGGGGTCGACTGGTCCCGCGAAGTGACCACTTGCAAGCCGGACTACTACCGCTGGGAACAGTGGTTGTTCACCCGCTTGTTCAAAAAGGGCGTCATATATAAGAAGACCTCCGTGGTGAACTGGGACCCGGTGGACAACACCGTACTGGCCAACGAGCAGGTGATCGACGGCCGTGGCTGGCGCTCCGGCGCTCCGGTGGAAAAACGCGACATCCCCATGTATTTCTTCCGCATCACCCAGTACGCCGACCAGTTGCTGGGCGACCTCGATCAGCTGGACGGCTGGCCGGAGCAGGTCAAGACCATGCAGGCCAACTGGATCGGCAAAAGCTACGGCGTGCGCTTCGCGTTTGAAATCCCCGGCGGAGCCGGGACCACTCTTCCCTCTCCCTCCTGGGGAGGGACCGAGGGTGGGGGAACCCCCGTTCAGCGCAATCTGCTTTGGGTCTACACCACCCGCGCCGACACCATCATGGGAGTGACCTTCGTCGCCGTGGCGGCGGAGCATCCGCTGGCGACACAGGCTGCACAGAACGATTCCGCGCTCGCCGCCTTCATCGAAGAATGCAAACACGGCAGCGTGGCCGAAGCGGACATCGCCACCATGGAAAAGAAGGGCATGGACACCGGCCTCAAGGTGACGCATCCGCTGACCGGCGAACAAGTGCCGGTGTGGGTCGGCAACTATGTGCTGATGGGTTACGGCGAAGGTGCCGTGATGGCAGTACCGGCGCATGACGAACGCGATTTCGGCTTTGCGAAGAAGTACAACTTACCAATCAAACAAGTTGTTGAAGCTGGCGAGATCAGTGAGGCCAAGAGCGCAATTAAGTCAGGAAAGTTTACTGAGGAAGGACTAACTCAATTAGAAAAGGTCATTTCCGACAACCAGTTCACGACTGACCATTGGCAAATTTGGTATGGAGAAAAAAACGGCGTTTGCATCAATTCCGGCAAGTATGACGACCTGAACTTTGAACAAGCTGTGGACGCCATCGCCGCCGATCTCGCCGCCAAAGATTTGGGCGAGAAGAAGACGCAGTACCGTCTGCGCGACTGGGGCATCTCGCGCCAGCGCTACTGGGGCTGCCCCATCCCCATCATTCATTGCCCGACTTGCGGCGATGTGGCGGTGCCCAATGACCAGTTACCGGTGAAGCTGCCGGAGGACGTAGTGCCGGACGGCGCGGGTTCGCCACTGGCGAAGATGCCGGAATTTTACGAATGCACCTGCCCGCAATGCGGCGGCGCGGCGAAGCGCGAGACCGACACTATGGATACCTTCGCCGAGTCCAGCTGGTACTACGCACGCTATGCCAGCCCGCAATGCGACACCGCCATGGTGGACAAAGCCGCCGCTGACAAATGGTTGCCGGTGGACCAGTACATCGGCGGCATCGAACACGCCATCCTGCACCTGCTGTATGCGCGCTTCTTCCACAAACTGATGCGCGACGAAGGCTTGGTGCAGGGCGATGAACCGTTCAAGAACCTGCTCACGCAAGGCATGGTGGTCGCCCCGACCTTCTACCGCGAAGAATCCAACGGCAAGAAGCTGTGGATCAATCCGGCCGAGGTGGATGTGGAAGTCGATGCCAAAGCGCGTCCGCTCGGCGCCACGCTGAAGACAGACGGTCAGCCTGTCATCATCGGCGGCACCGAGAAGATGTCCAAGTCGAAGAACAACGGCGTCGACCCACAGGCCATCATCGATGCCTATGGTGCGGATACCGCACGCTTGTTCATGATGTTCGCCGCCCCGCCCGACCAGCAACTGGAGTGGTCGGATGCAGGCGTGGAAGGCTCGTTCCGCTTCCTCAAGCGGGTATGGAAAGCGGTGCACGACCATGTCGAACAAGGCGTGGTCGCGGCCTACAAAGATGGCGAGTTGAGTGCCGCCGCGAAAGCGCTGCGCTTGCAACTGCACCAGACCATCCAGAAGATCGACGACGACTACGGTCGCCGCAAGACCTTCAACACCGCCATCGCCGCGACCATGGAGTTGCTCAATGCGCTAGGCAAGTTCGATGAAGACACGCCGGTCGCACGCAGCGTGGCGCAGGAAGTGCTGGAGAATGCCGTGCTGTTGCTCAACCCCATCGTGCCGCACATCGCCGAATCGTTGTGGACTGCACTGCGTCCCGGCAGCCGACTGCGCGAGCAGACTTTCCCGCAAGCCGATCCGGCAGCACTGGTGCAGGACGAGATCGAGCTGATGATCCAGGTAAACGGCAAACTGCGCGGCAAACTGCTGGTCTCCAAGGATGCGGACAAGGCCAGCATCGAACAGCTCGCACTGGCGCACGAGGCCGTGCAGCGTCATCTCGAAGGTGCAACCGCGAAGAAGATCATCGTGGTGCCGGGTCGTTTGGTCAACGTGGTGGCTTGATATGATATCTCTGCGCAACCTCCTGTTGCCCCTCTTGCTGCTGGCGCTGGCCGCGTGCGGCTTTCATCTGCGCGGCAGCGATCTGCGGGATGTGCGCTTCGGTTTCAAATCGCTCTATCTCAAAACACAGGGCGAGACACCTTTCGTCGTCGAGCTGCGCCGCACCCTGAGCAAAAACAAGATGGAACCGGTCGCGACAGCCGACCAAGCCGAACTGATCCTGGAGATCGTTTCCGAGAACACCACCAAGCAGATCCTGTCGCTGTCGGGCAGCGGTCGCGTGCGCGAGTACCAGTTGGGCTACCGCATCTCCATGCGCGTCTATGACCTGCAACAAGTCGAATGGCTGCCGCCGGACGATGTGGAACTGAACCGTGTGCTGACTTATGACGACGCGTTGATCCTGGCCAAGGCGCAGGAGGAGGCGCAGCTGTACAAGGACATGCGCGACGATGCCGTGGCGCAGACCGTGCGCCGCCTGATGCGGGCCAAGCCGCAACCCCAGGAATAAACCATGAACATCTCCAGCGAGGACCTGCCGCGTCATCTGGCCAAGGGCTTGGGTTCGCTGTATGTGATCCACGGTGAAGCATTGCTGCTCGCCATCGAGGCGGTCGATGCGATCCGCGCCGCCGCGCGCAGTGCGGGCTACGATGAACGCGAGGTGTTGATTGCCGACCAGGGCTTCAAATGGTCGGCACTGCGCAATAGCGCGCAGAGCATGTCGCTGTTCTCGGCGCGCAAAGTCATCGACCTGCGCATCCCCACCGGCAAGCCCGGCGTGGAAGGCGCGCAAGCGCTGCAGGAACACTGCGAGAACCTGAACGCCGACACCTTGACGCTGATCTCGCTGCCCAAACTGGACGGCACAGCGATGAAGAGCAAATGGTTCACCGCGCTGGCGCAGCACGCCACCGTGATCAGCGCGGATGAGGTGTCCATCAATGCGCTGCCCGCCTGGATCGCCGGACGGCTGAAGCGTCAGGAGCAAAGCGCGGACACCGACACGCTGGCCTTCCTGGCACAGAAGGTGGAAGGCAATCTGCTGGCCGCATTTCAGGAGATACAGAAACTGGCCTTGCTGTTCCCGGCCGGGCCGCTCAGCTTCGAGCAGGTGAAAGATTCGGTGATGGATGTGGCGCGCTACGACGTGTTCAAATTGTCCGAAGCGATGCTGGCGGGCGATGCGGAACGTTATGTGCGCATCCTCGAAGGTCTGCGCGCCGAAGGCACGGCGACGGTGTTGATCCTGTGGGCGGTGGCGGAAGATATCCGCGCTTTGGCCAAAGTGTCGCGCGCGGTGCAGCAGGGCGGCAATCTGTCCGGTGCTTTGCGCGATGCGCGTGTGTGGGGTGTCCGCCAGAAGCTGGTGGAACGCGCGGCGCGCCGTTTCAATCCGACTTTCGCCGAGCGCGCCTTGAAGCAGGCTGCGCTGATTGATCGTCTGGTGAAGGGTCTGCGGCAGGGCGATGTGTGGGATGAGTTGCTGCAACTCGGCGTGCGCTGCGCGCGGGCGGGTGCGCGATGAGCGAAGTGTTGCTGGTGGTCACCACCATGCCGGATCGCGCCACGGCGGAACGTATCGCCGAAGCGCTGGTCACAGCCCGCGTCGCTGCCTGTGTGAATGTATTGGCCGAATGCACTTCGGTCTATCGCTGGCAAGAGAAAGTAGAACATGCGGGTGAAGTGCCCATGCTGATCAAGACCACCCGCACTGCCTATGCGCGACTGGAAGAGACTTTGCGCACCCTGCATCCCTATGATGTGCCGGAGATCGTTGCCCTGCCGATTACGGCCGGGTTGCCGGCCTATCTGGATTGGGTGACTCAGGAAACCAAGGAAAATAAATGATACGTCGTCTGTTTTTGCTCGCTTTGTTATGCATCGCCCCGCTGGCGCAAGCCGACCTGATCTCCTTCGGCAGCAAGCCCAAGTTCCTGCCGCCCGATCAGGCGTTCTCGCTGGAAGTGCGCGCCCTCGATCAACGCACCCTGCTCGCCAGCTTCAACATCACCCCCGGTTATTACCTGTATCGCGACAAAACTATTTTTAGTCTGGGCGAGGGGCCGGCCAAGCTCGCACAGGTATCGCTGCCGGAAGGCGAGAACAAGAATGACCCCAACTTCGGCGTGATGAAAGTGTTCCACAACAGCTTCCAGGCCGAGATCGCGCTGGAAGGCGTCGATCCAAAGCAGCCATTGGTGCTGAACGCCAGCTATCAGGGATGCAGCGATGACGGCCTGTGCTATCCGCCTATAGAAAAGACAATCACGCTGAATCTGGTGACGACCGCCAGCAACCCGGCACCGGCCCTTGTTCCGCCCGCCGAGGATGAGAACTCGCAGATCGCGCGCCTGTTCAAGGACGGCAACTTCTGGCTGATCGTCGCCAGTTTCCTGGGGTTCGGCCTGCTGCTCTCGCTCACCCCTTGCGTGTTCCCGATGATTCCCATCCTGTCCGGCATCATCGTCGGGCGCGGCCACAAGATCACCCACACGCATGCTTTCCTGTTGTCGCTTGCCTATGTGCTGGGCATGGCCATCACTTATGCAGTGGCGGGTGTGGCGGCCGGTTATTCCGGCGGACTGATCTCCAACGCTTTGCAGACGCCCTGGGTGCTGGGCGGTTTCGCCGCCATCTTCGTCGTGCTGTCGCTGTCCATGTTCGGCCTGTACGAATTGCAACTGCCTGCCGCGCTGCAGAGCAGGCTGACCGATACCAGCAACAAGCTGCATGGCGGTCACCTCACCGGTGTGTTCGCCATGGGTGCGCTGTCCGCCATCATCATGGGGCCGTGTGTCGCCGCGCCGCTGGCAGGTGCCCTGCTCTATATCAGCCAGACGCACGATGCCGTGCTGGGCGGCAGCGCGCTGTTCACGATGGGGCTGGGTATGGGCGTGCCGCTGCTGATCATCGGCACCTCGGCTGGTGCCCTGCTACCCAAGGCCGGAGCATGGATGGAATCGGTGAAACGTTTCTTCGGGATACTGATGCTGGCACTGGCGATCTGGATCGTGGCACCGGTCATCCCCGTCGCGGCACAGATGATGGCATGGGCGGCACTGCTGATCTTCTGCGCTATCCATCTGCACGCACTCGACCCGTTGCCGGCCAACGCGAGCGGTCTGCGCAAGATCAACAAGGCGCTGGGCGTACTCGCCTTGTTGCTGGGCGTGGCGTATCTGATCGGCGCGCTGTCCGGCGCGCGCGATGTGCTGCGTCCGCTGGGGACGCTGCAGAACGGCCCGGCGTCCGTGGCTAGCGCCGCCGAACCCAGCCGCTTTGAGCGTGTGAAGGGTTTGGCGGCACTAGAAGCGCGCGTGGCGCAAGCCAAAGGCCGCGTGGTGGTGTTGGATTTCTATGCCGATTGGTGCATCTCCTGCAAAGAGATGGAGCGTTTCACCTTCAGCGACCCGGCCATCCAGTCACGCATGCGCAAGGCTTTGCTGTTGCAAGCCGATGTGACCGCCAACGATGCCGACGACAAAGCACTGCTACAACGCTTCCAGTTGTTCGGCCCGCCCGCCATCCTGTTCTTCGATAAGCAGGGACGCGAACAAGCCGATCTACGGGTGATCGGCTATCAGGATGCGCAACAGTTCGGCGCGTCGCTCACGCGAGCTGGGCTATGACCATGATTCCACTCAACTTCACCGAACTAATGGACAAAGTTCCCCATTTTGCGGCAAACTGCGCGCCATGAAACGCATCCTCGTCCTCCACGGCCCAAACCTGAACCTGCTCGGCACACGCGAGCCGGATGTTTATGGTCGCGTCACGTTGGATGAAATTAACGTCAAATTGGCCGCACAAGCCGAAAAGAGTGGTGCCAAACTGGATTATTTCCAGAGCAACACCGAAGGCACGCTGGTCGACCGTGTGCAGCAGGCGCGCGTCGATGGCATCGACTTCATCATCATCAACCCGGCTGCATTCACCCACACCAGCGTCGCCCTGCGCGATGCGCTGGCGGCGGTCGCCATCCCGTTCGTCGAGGTACACCTTTCCAACGTGTTCGCCCGGGAAGCGTTCCGCAAGGAATCGTACTTCTCGGACATCGCGGTCGGCGTCATCTGCGGCCTGGGGGCGGCCGGTTACGAACTCGCTTTGCAATTCGCACTACAACATTCTGTAAGGAGCTAAAAAATGGATCTGCGCAAACTGAAGACACTGATCGAACTGGTAGAGAACTCGGGCATCGCCGAGCTGGAACTGACCGAAGGCGAAGAGCATGTGCGCATCTCGCGCGCCAGCTCCGTCGCTGCGCCTATGCAGCATATTTATGCCGCCGCGCCGCAGCATGCACCCGCGCCTGCCGCAGCACCAGTCGCCGCCGCGCCTGCCGAACCCGCCCAGCCAGAAGGTCATGTGGTCAAGTCGCCGATGGTCGGCACTTTCTACCGCGCACCGTCCCCGGGCGCGAAGTCTTTCGTCGATGTCGGTTCCAGCGTGAACGCCGGCGACACCCTGTGCATCATCGAAGCGATGAAGCTGCTGAACGAGATCGAAACCGACAAGGGCGGCGTCATCAAGGCCGTGCTGGTCGAAAACGGACAGCCTGTAGAGTTCGGTCAACCTCTGTTCATCGTCGGTTAACGCATCATGGCCGTGTTCGAACGCAAACCCCGAACGACCGTGCCGGAGAAGCCCGTCATGTTTGAAAAGATCCTGATCGCCAATCGCGGCGAGATCGCGCTGCGCATCCAGCGCGCCTGCCGCGAAATGGGCATCAAGACCGTCGCCGTGCACTCCGAAGCCGATGCCGAAGCAAAATACGTGAAGCTGGCCGACGAGTCGGTATGTATCGGCCCGGCGTCTTCCGGCCTGAGTTACCTGAGCGTGCCCGCCATCATCAGCGCGGCGGAAGTGACCGACGCGCAGGCTATTCACCCCGGCTACGGCTTCCTGTCCGAGAATGCCGACTTCTCCGAGCGCTGCGAGAAATCCGGCTTCGTGTTCATCGGCCCGCGCGCCGAGACCATCCGCCTGATGGGCGACAAGGTCAGCGCCAAGAACGCCATGAAGAAAGCCGGCGTACCCTGTGTGCCCGGCGTGGACGGCGCTCTGCCTGACGATCCGGCCGAGATCATCAAGATCGCCAAGTTCATCGGCTATCCGGTGATCATCAAGGCTTCCGGCGGCGGCGGCGGTCGCGGCATGCGCGTGGTGCATACCGAAGCGGCGCTGCTCAACGCGGTGACCATGACCAAGACCGAAGCGCAGGCAGCCTTCAACAATCCCATGGTGTACATGGAGAAATTCCTGGAGAACCCGCGCCACGTCGAGATCCAGATCCTGGCCGACCAGCATGGCAACGCCGTGTATCTGGGCGAACGCGACTGTTCCATGCAACGCCGCCACCAGAAAGTGATCGAGGAAGCACCCGCGCCGGGCATCGACCGCAAACTGATCGCCAAGATCGGCGAGCGTTGCGCCGAAGCCTGCCGCAAGATCAACTACCGCGGCGCGGGCACCTTCGAGTTCCTGTACGAGAACGGCGAGTTCTACTTCATCGAGATGAACACGCGCGTGCAGGTCGAGCATCCGGTCACCGAGATGATCACCGGCGTCGACATCGTGCAGCAGCAGATCCGTATCGCGGCCGGCGAGAAACTGCCGTTCAAACAGCGCGACATCCTGTTCCGGGGTCACGCGATCGAGTGCCGCATCAACGCCGAGCACCCCTACACCTTCGTGCCGTCGCCAGGCCGCATCAGCAATTGGCACGTACCGGGCGGACCCGGCATCCGCGTTGATTCTCATGTGTACAACAACTATTTCATCCCGCCGCATTACGACTCGATGATCGGCAAATTGATCTCCTACGGCGACACACGCGAGCAGGCCATCGCCCGCATGCGTACCGCCCTGTCCGAGATGGTGGTGGAAGGCATCAACACCAATATCCCGCTGCACCAGGAATTGATGAACGACGCCGCGTTCATTCGCGGCGGCACCAGCATCCATTATCTGGAACACAAGCTGGCGGAACGCACCAAGGGTAAATAAGCGATGTCATGGCTAACGCTGTCAGTCCGGGCGGAAGCCAGTCATGCCGAGGCATTGAGCGAATCGCTGTTGGCGCATGGCGCGCTGTCGGTGGATATGCTCGATGCCGATGCAGACACCCCCGATGAGCAGGCCATCTTCGGCGAGCCCGGCGAACCGACCTCCAGCGTGTGGCAGCACAACCTGATCAATGCGTTGTTCGAAGCGGACGCCGACGTCGAGTCCATCCTGCGCACCTGCTACGACGAACTGGGTATCACTGCTCCGGCCGAACATCGTATCGAGACACTGGAAGAGAACGACTGGGTGCGCCTCACCCAGTCCCAGTTCGATCCCATCCGCATCAGCGACCGTCTGTGGATCGTGCCGACCTGGCATGAAGCCAGCGACCCTTCCGCCATCAATATCGCGCTCGACCCCGGCCTCGCTTTCGGCACCGGCAGCCATCCCACCACGCGCTTGTGTCTGCGCTGGCTGGACGGACACATCCGGGGCGGCGAGTCCGTGCTGGATTACGGTTGCGGCTCGGGCATCCTGGCTATCGCCGCCATGAAACTCGGTGCCGGCAGCACCATCGGTGTAGATATCGATCCGCAGGCGGTGATCGCCAGCCGCGACAATGCGCAAGCGAACCACGTCGAAGAGGCATTCTTTGTCCCGGATGGCGTCAAGCTCGCGCAATACGATGTCGTGGTCGCCAACATCCTCACCAATCCGCTGCGCGCACTGGCGCCGCTATTGTCCAACGCGACCAGATCGGGCGGCCGCATCGTGTTGTCCGGCATCCTTGCCGATCAGGCGGATGAAGTGATGCGCATCTATTCACAGTGGTTCGACTTCGCGCCGGCAGTGCTCGAGGACGGCTGGTGCTGCCTGTCCGGAGAGAAGCGATGAGCGAAGTCTCGCTCTGCCCGCAATGTGCCACCCGTTTCAAAGTCAGCGCAGAACAGCTCGATGCCCATGACGGTATGGTGCGCTGTGGTCGTTGCCAGAACGTGTTCAATGCGCGCGAATATTTGCAGCAGGATGAGCCAAGCCCGCAACTAAGCTTGCTCATAGATGAGGAGCAAACCCCTGTCGAAGAAAAAAGCGGCGCAACTGGATCAGACGATACAGTCTCCCTCAAAGTAGACGAAGCCGCCGCCGCCGATGTGCCCAGCGACCGCACCGGGGATGACTTGCCTAAGGACGCGCCATCCCACCCCGATCTGACACCCATTCCGGACTTGACCGAACTGGAAGACGAGCCCGCCACACTGGCGCAACAAGTGCAGTTCGTCGATGATCCTGTTCAGGAAGACACTCCCGCCGCGCCCAAGCCAAAGCATTACCTGGCCGCCTTTTTCTGCGCGTCGCTAGCTTTGCTGCTGACTGCCCAGGGCGCTTATTACTACCGTGACGCGCTGGCGGTGAAACTGCCCGGACTCAAACCCCTGTTGGTCGACCTTTGCGGACGGCTCGATTGCAGCATCGAATTGCCGCACGATGTGGATGCACTCTCCATCGTATCTTCCGAACTGGAAGCGGATGCCAAGCTGGTGAACATCATCACCCTGCACGCGCTGCTGCACAACCGCGCCGGATCTGCGCAAGCCTGGCCCAGCCTGGAACTCACGCTCACCGACTCGCGCGACGATGCCATCGCCCGCCGCACCTTCCATCCCGCCGACTACCTTAAGAACATGGATGATCTGGCGCGCGGTATCGGACATAACCGCGAGCAAGAAATCGCCCTAAGACTGGACACCACCGATCTTCGGCCGAGCGGTTACCGGCTGTTGTTGTTTTATCCTCAATAACGCCCTGACTGCGCAAGCCCACAGTCCCCGTCTCGACTGAAATTCAGTATCTTTCTGAGAGCGCAGCTGCATCCTCTTGTTTGACCTCTGCCTGAGTAAGACTGCCCCACCTTGCGTCGCTCAAAAGCATGAAGACTTTCCTTGGGCGATAGAAAACAGGGGAGACCGAAGTCTCCCCTGTTTCATTGCTGCTTGTGCTTTGGTTTG
>WOZO01000078.1 GCA_011620315.1 Sideroxydans sp.
CTGAGTGCGGTGAAGAACGTGACCGTTTTGCCGCGCATGGCGCGAAGCTGGCGTACGGCATTGTCGTGGGTCATGGGTTTGCCGAGCTGCTCGCCTTCCAGCAGGGCGACCTGGTCTGAGCCGATGATCAATGCATCCGGATGGCGCGAGGTGACCGCTTCGGCTTTCAGGCGCGACAAGCGATATGAAGTTTGCTTGGCATCTTCGCCTGGAAGCGGCGTTTCATCGACATCGGGAGAATCGGTCCGGAAAGGGATTTGCAGAACTGACAGTAGCTGACTCCTATATATAGAAGTCGAAGCTAGAACAAGTGACTGGGAATTCAAGGTGTTCCTTGTACGGTGTCTTTGACAGGGGAGGGTGGAATATATATCATGCGCGCCTCATGTTTGCACGGCCTTTAATTGACAGTATTGAATTTGCCCGTAACGGCAGGACTTTGAGCGGGGCAATCGCTGTTGCTGAGCTGCCGAGACTGGCTGAATTGCTGGCCAGTTCCGAGGGTTCTGTTCAATATACCGTGCAAGGGATGCAGGCGGATGGCATGTTGTTTCTGCTGTTGGATGTGAGCGGGGTCTGCCATTTGCGTTGCCAGCGTTGTCTGGAAGATTTGCCGCACTCGGTAGACCTGGCGTCAAGATTGCAGCTGCTTGAAGGCGATGATCTGATGCAGGACGATGCTTCAGATGAGGTCGACGGGATAGAGGCCAGCAAAGAACTGGATGTTCTCGCTCTGGTGGAGGATGAGATTCTTCTTTCTCTGCCCTTTGCGCCCAGGCATGACGAAGGCGTCTGTGAGTTGGCAACAAACAGTTTTGGAAGGGCTGATGACCGATTCGGTATGTTGGCCCAGTTGAAGAATAAATTTTAAGTAGGTTTTTTCGAGGAGTAGTTAGCATGGCAGTTCAACAAAACAAAAAGACCCCATCCAAGCGCGGGATGCATCGTTCACACGACTTCCTGACAGCACCGGCACTGGCTATCGAGCCTTCCACCGGCGAACCGCATCTGCGTCACCATATCAGCCCGAGCGGCTACTATCGTGGCAAGAAGGTCGTCAATACCAAATCTGAATAAGATTTTTGTCCAAGTTGCTTAGCCATCCCCTGGTATCGGGGATGGCTTGCGTTCGACCTTTTTTTGTATTTTGGAGTAACTAGATGGGCGTCACAATTGCTATTGATGCTATGGGCGGCGACCATGGGGTGTCCGTTACGGTGCCGGCTGCGATGGCCTATCTCGACAAGCATTCGGATGATGTCATCGTGCTGGTCGGTTTGGCTGATGCGATCCAATCCGAACTGGAAGCGCTCGGTGTTCCTCGTGACCGTCAGAATCTGCGCATCCATCACAGTACCGAAGTGGTGGGAATGGATGAGCAACCTCAATCCGCTTTGCGCGGCAAAAAGGACTCGTCCATGCGGGTCGCCATCAATCTGGTGAAAAGCAACGAGGCTTCAGCTTGCGTCAGTGCCGGCAATACGGGGGCGCTGATGGCGACTGCGCGTTACGTGCTAAAGACGCTGCCCGGCATTGATCGCCCGGCCATCGCTTCCTATTTGCCCACCCACTCCGGTCAGGTCTGCGTGCTCGATCTGGGCGCCAACGTCGATTGCACGGCTGAGCATCTGTTGCAGTTCGCGTTGATGGGCAGCACGCTGGTTACCGCACTGGAACACAAAGAAAGTCCGACTGTCGGTCTGCTGAACATCGGCAGTGAAGACATCAAGGGCAATGAGACCGTCAAAAAAGCCGGCGAGTTGCTCCAGGCCAGCGACTTGAATTTCTACGGCAACGTGGAAGGGGACGACATCTTCAAGGGAGTCACCGATGTGGTGGTTTGCGACGGTTTTGTGGGTAATGTTGCGCTGAAGACCGCCGAAGGGGTCGCCAAAATGATGGGCGGCTTCCTAAAGGAGGGGTTCGGGCGCAATGCACTGACCAAGATCGCTGCCTTGATTTCCTTGCCGGTTCTGAAGGCTTTCAAGCACCGTCTGGATCACCGCCGCTATAACGGAGCAAGTTTCCTTGGTTTGAAGGGGATCGTGGTCAAGAGCCATGGTTCGGCAGATGCTTTTGCGTTCGAGTGCGCGATTGCGCGCGCAGCAGAGGAAGCGCGCGGTGGTATGCTGGAGCACATTAGTGAGCACGTGGAAAAATGGCATAACGCGCGTCAGCCCAATGAAGGGGAGGTTGCTTGAAGACTTATTCCAGGATTGTCGGTACCGGCAGCTATTTGCCCGCCAAGACACTTACCAACTTCGACCTCGAAAAGATGGTCGAAACCACGAATGACTGGATCGTCACGCGTAGTGGCATTTCAGAGCGCCATGTGGCGGCTGAAGGTGAGTTGACCAGCGACCTGGCCTGTCAGGCCAGCCTGAAAGCGATTGAGGCGGCGGGTATTGTTGCAGACGAGATCGACCTGATCATTGTTGCCACGACTTCTCCCGATCTTCCCTTCCCGAGCACAGCCTGCGTTCTGCAGGACAAGCTGGGTATTCGTAACGGCGCGGCGGCCTTTGACATGCAAGCTGTTTGCGGCGGCTTCGTCTTTGCCTTGAATACGGCTGATCTTTATATCCGTGGCGGTCAAGCCAAGACGGCTCTGGTTGTCGGCGCTGAAGTGTTGTCGCGTATGCTGGACTGGAATGATCGCACCACCTGTGTGCTGTTCGGTGATGGCGCAGGAGCGGTGATATTGCGCGCATCTGAAGAGCCGGGCGTTGTTGCCGGCAAGCTGCATGCTGATGGACGTCATCGCGACCTGCTCAAGGCGGATCCTAAAATATCGATGGATGGAAAGTCCGTATTCAAGTTTGCAGTCAATGCGTTGAGTGACGTTGTTGAAGAACTTTTAGAAGATCAGAAGATGGTCGGATCCTACATCGACTGGCTGGTGCCGCATCAGGCAAATATCCGCATCATCGAAGCGACGGCCAAGAAGCTGGGCATGTCCATGGATCGTGTAGTGCAGACCGTAGCTGTGCACGGCAATACTTCGGCTGCCTCGATTCCGCTGGCGCTCGACGTGGCAGTACGCGACGGACGCATCAAGGCCGGACAGAATCTCCTCATCGAAGCTATAGGTGGCGGGTTCACCTGGGGCGCAGTGCTCATCAAGTGGTAGGGCTTATATAAATGACTCAATTCGCTTTCGTATTTCCCGGTCAGGGCTCCCAATCGCGCGGCATGATGAACGGCTATGCCGATTTTGCCGCCGTGCGCGATACCTTCACTGAAGCATCGGATGTGCTGAAACGGGATGTGTGGCAGCTGGTCGCGGAAGGCGCGGATGCGGACCTGAACGCCACTGTGAATACGCAACCCATCATGCTGACTGCCGGTGTGGCCGTTTATCGTGCCTGGCAATCGCAGAATGGCGCGATACCGACGATGATGGCCGGCCACAGTCTGGGCGAATACACCGCATTGGTCGCATCGGGCGCATTGAATTTCGTGGATGCATTGCCGCTGGTGCGTTACCGCGCACAGTGCATGCAAGAGGCTGTGCCGGAAGGCGTGGGTGGTATCGCGGCCATTCTTGGTCTGGATGACGAAGCTGTGCGCGCAGTCTGTGCCGAAGGTGCGCAGGGCGAAGTGCTGGAAGCGGTGAACTTCAACTCCCCGGGCCAAGTGGTGATCGCAGGTAACCGTTCGGCAGTCGAGCGCGGTATGGAACTGGCCAAGGCCAAGGGTGCCAAGCGCGCCTTGATGCTGCCGATGAGCGTGCCGTCGCATTGCAGTCTTTTGATGGGGGCCGCCGACAAGCTGCGCGCTTATCTGGAGAGCGTCACTATCAATACGCCATCCGTGCCGGTCTTGCATAACGCGGATGTTGCTTCATATAACGAAGCGGCAAAGATCAAGGATGCGCTGGTACGTCAGTTATATTCGCCGGTGCGCTGGGTCGAGACCGTGCAGGCATTCGGCAAGCAAGGCATCACGCATAACGTGGAATGCGCGCCGGGCAAGGTGCTTGCCGGTCTGAACAAGCGCATCGACACCAATCAGCAGGCCATGGCCATCAACGACGGTGAAGCGCTGAAAGCAGCTTTGGCAGCACTCGCTTAAGGGAGAAGATATGACATTGCAAGGACAGATCGCGCTGGTGACCGGCGCTTCTCGCGGCATCGGCCAAGCCATCGCTCTGGAATTGGGCAAGCAAGGCGCGACCGTGATCGGTACGGCTACCAGTGACAAAGGCGCGCAGGCGATCAGCGAATATTTGGCTGCTGCGGGCGTGAAAGGCACCGGGTTGGCGCTGAACGTGAATGATGCGGCCCAAATCGAACAAGTGCTGGACACGTTGCGCAAGCAGTTCGGTGAAGCCTCCATTCTGGTCAACAACGCGGGTGTCACCAAAGACAATCTGCTGGCGCGCATGAGCGAAGAAGAGTGGGACGATGTGCTGACGACCAACCTCAAGTCTGTATTCCGTCTTTCCCGCGCGGTGCTGCGCGCCATGATGAAGGCGCGTTCAGGCCGCATCATCAACATCTCATCGGTGGTGGGCAGCAGCGGCAATCCCGGCCAGACCAACTACGCGGCATCCAAGGCCGGCATGGTCGGCTTCAGCAAATCGCTGGCACAGGAGATCGGCAGTCGCAACATCACAGTGAACTGTGTTGCGCCTGGCTTTATCGATACAGATATGACGCAAGCGCTGGGCGAAGAGCAGCGCGCCAAGCTGGTTGAGCATGTGCCGCTGAAGCGTCTGGGCAAACCGGAGGATATCGCGGCAGCTGTGGCTTTTCTGGCGGGCCCGGGCGCAGCCTATATCACGGGAACAACAGTTCATGTCAATGGCGGCATGTACATGGAGTAAGCGGTAGTTTGGAATTCGGCGCGAGTTTGGTAGAATGCCCGCGCTTTTTATACTTTAACTAAATGGGAGCACTACAAATGTCCAACAACGAACAACGCGTTAGAAAAATCGTCGCAGAACAATTGGGCGTGAACGAATCCGAAATCAAGAACGAATCGTCCTTTGTGAACGATCTGGGCGCAGACTCTCTGGATACAGTTGAGCTGGTAATGGCGCTGGAAGAAGAATTCGGCGTTGAGATCCCCGACGAAGACGCAGAAAAGATCACGACCGTTCAGCAAGCGCTGGACTACGTCAACACGCATTCCAAGTAATTTTCAATCATTCCTAAATCTCATCGGAGTCCAGTTTGACTAAGCGTAGAGTCGTAGTGACCGGTCTTGGTGCGTTCACTCCCGTAGGTAACGGGGTGGCCGCAACATGGCAAAACATCGTGGCAGGCAAGTCCGGGATCACTCGAATCACCCAATTCGATCCCTCGGCACTGGCCAGCCAGATAGCGGGCGAAGTCAAGGATTTCGATGTGACGCAATTTATTCCGGCAAAAGATGCCCGGCGGATGGATCGATTCATCCACTTGGGTATGGCTGCCGGAATAGAGGCGTTCAAGGATAGCGGGATCGAAGTGACCGAAGCGAACGCAGACCGTATCGGCGTCTGCGTAAGCTCGGGTATCGGCGGCCTGCCTAACATTGAACAGACGGAAAACGATTATCTTGCCGGTGGTCCGCGCAAGATATCCCCATTCTTCATTGCCGGAACCATCATCAATATGATCTCCGGCAATCTAACCATCATGTTCGGTCTGCGCGGCCCGAACTTTGCCGTGGTCTCTGCCTGTACAACCGGCACCCACAGCATCGGCGAAGCCATGCGCATGATCCAGTACGGCGATGCCGACGTGATGCTGGCCGGCGGTGCCGAATCTACCGTCTGCCATTTGGCAGTGGGTGGCTTCGCCGCTTCCCGCGCGCTTTCCACACGCAACGACGATCCGGCAACGGCCAGCCGTCCGTGGGACAAGGATCGCGACGGCTTCGTACTGGGCGAAGGTGCCGGTGTGCTGGTGCTGGAAGAGTATGAGCATGCCAAGGCACGCGGTGCCAAGATCTATGCCGAAGTGGCAGGTTATGGCATGAGTGCAGACGCATATCACATCACCGCACCGAACATGGACGGACCAAAACGCAGCATGGTGAACGCCTTGCGCGATGCGGGCATTAATGCAAGCGAGGTGCAGTACGTCAATGCGCACGGAACATCGACGCCGCTGGGTGACAAGAATGAATCCGAGGCCATCAAGGCGGCCTTCGGCGACCATGCCAAGAACTTGGTGGTGAATTCCACCAAGTCCATGACGGGGCATTTGCTGGGCGGCGCAGGCGGTATCGAATCGCTGTTCTGTGTCTTGGCGATTCATAATCAAGTTTCCCCGCCAACCATCAACATCTTCGAGCAGGATCCGGAATGTGATCTGGATTACTGTGCCAACACGGCACGTGAAATGAAGATCGGTGTGGCGGTGAACAACAATTTCGGCTTCGGCGGAACCAACGGCACGCTGGTGTTCCGTAAGGTTTAAACCCCAGACCGTGATGCTGGTCAACGGCAAACCGGCTGATACCATTTCAGTAGCAGATCGTGGGCTTTCCTATGGCGACGGCGTGTTCAGAACACTCCGTATCCAGCAGGGAAGCCCATTTTGTTGGCAACGCCAATATGCCAAGCTGTGTCATGATTGTGCTGCTTTGTTGATTTCATGCCCAGGAGAAGACATCCTCCTGCATGAATTAAAGCTGTTGACCGGGACCGAGAGCGGCGTTGCCAAGATAATCGTGACGCGCGGCATCGGCGCGCGAGGGTATGCGCCCTCAGCACAAGCTAACGCCACGCGAATAGTCAGCTTTCATTCGGCTCCCGTATATGAAGAAACCTGTTATGTGGATGGGATTACGCCCCATCTATGCGACTTGAAAATATCCCGTCAGCCCAGATTGGCTGGCATCAAGCATCTGAATCGCCTGGAAAATGTTATCGCGGCAGGCGAGTGCCAGGCTGCGGGTGCGGTAGAGGGGCTATTAGAAGATGAAGAGGGTTTTGTCATATCCGGAACCCGCTCCAATTTATTTGCGGTGATCGGTGGAAGATTATTGACTCCGGATCTTTCTGCAAGTGGTGTGGCAGGCGTGCAGCGGGATCGCGTATTCAGCTGGGCTGAGCAAAATGGCATTCAATGCGCGGCCACTCGTTTGAAAATGGGCGACCTGCTGCAGGCGGATGAGATATTTTTGGTGAACAGTGTTTTCGGCCTGTGGCCTGTAGCACGTTTGCAAGGTAAAGACTTTAGCCAGCGGAAGATCGCGCTGGCTATCCAATCATGGTTGAATGATGCGCAGAACTAAACAGAACAAAATCGCCACCTTTCTTATCGCCTTGGCAGTGTGCTTGGCCTTCATAAGCTATCACCTCTTTGCAGACTTGCCTTTGAGCAAGCTGCCGATCGAGTTTGAGATCGATCAGGGAAGTAGTCTGAAATCCACGACTGCCAAATTGCAGCAAGTCGGCATTTTGCAGGATGGATGGACGTTCAATGTGCTCGCGCGCGTGACCGGCAAAGCCAAGAAAATCAGGTTCGGTAACTATCTGCTGGATAGACCCATTTCCAGATACGGCCTGCTGGATATGATCGGTGAAGGTAAAACTGATCGGAGTCTGATTCAAATCCGCATCATCGAAGGTATCACTTTCAACGAGCTTAGAAAGCAGATGGATGCGCTTCCAAAGCTGCGGCACGATAGCGCTTCTTTGACTGAAGCTGAGTTACTGCAACGCATCGGTGCAGTGGAACCGGCGGCCGAGGGACTTTTCTTTCCGGACACTTACTATTTTGCAAACGGCAGTAGTGATCTGGCTGTATATAAGCGTGCCTACCAGACGCTACACCGCCACCTCGAATCAGCATGGCAGCAACGTGATCCCCAGAGTCCCCTTTTATCGCCTTATGAAGCATTGATTCTGGCATCCATCGTGGAAAAGGAAACAGGCAAGGCCAACGACCGGCCTATGATCGCCACCGTTTTCCTGAATCGCTTGGTAAGGCGGATGCGTTTGCAGACCGATCCGACTGTCATCTACGGCATGGGCGAAACCTTCGACGGCAATCTGCGCCGCCGTGATCTGACAGCGGATACGCCCTACAACACCTATACTCGCTATGGCTTGCCGCCAACGCCGATCGCGTTGCCGGGTTTGGAGTCGATTCGCGCGGTCATGCACGCACCGCTGGGTAAAGAGTTGTACTTCGTGGCGAAAGGGGACGGCAGTTCGCATTTCTCCCGCAGCCTGATAGAGCATAACGAAGCAGTCAGACAGTACCAATTGAAGAAAAAATGAACAAAGCCAGATTCATCACATTCGAAGGCGTGGACGGGGCAGGGAAGAGCACGGGGCTGGAATGGTTCGCCAATGCGCTGCGTGAGCGCGGAGTCGATCTGCTGGTGACGCGCGAACCCGGTGGTACGCCGCTGGGCGAGAAACTGCGCGAACTGCTGCTGCATGAATCCATGCATGCCGAGACCGAAGCCATGCTGATGTTCGCCTCGCGCCGCGAGCATGTGGAGCAGGTGATCCGCCCTGCGCTGCAGCGCGGCACCTGGGTCATCTCGGACCGCTTCAGCGACGCCAGCTTTGCCTATCAGGGCGGCGGCAGGGGAGTGCCGGTTGCCAAGTTGGAACAACTGGAGCAATGGACGCACGGCGACCTGCAACCCGACCTTACCTTGTTGTTCGATATTCCTATCGAGGTCGCCAGAGAGCGTTTGTCCAGTAATGCGAGTCTGGATAAATTCGAGCGCGAGCAAGGTGATTTCTTTAACAAGGTGCGTCAGGCATATCTGGCCAGAGTCGCGCAAACACCGGATCGCTATGCCGTGATACGCGCTGAAAAGTCGTTGCAGGAAGTTCAACAGCAACTAGCAGATATCCTTGCAGGACTTTGAAATGAAGCAACTTTACCCTTGGCAGGCAGAATCATGGCAAGCCCTGCATAACTTGCGTGACAGGTTGCCGCATGCTGTTTTGCTAAAAGGTGCACAAGGGATCGGCAAGCTGGATCTGGCACTGAATTTCGCTCAATCCTTGCTGTGTGACGCACCAACTGCCAACGGCATGCCATGCGGAAGCTGTGACGCATGCCATTGGTTCGATCAGGAAAGCCACCCGGATTTCCGTCTGGTGCAGCCGGATGCTTTGTCCACCACTGAAGAAGCAGAGACAAAATCGGTCGGCAAAAAACCATCGCGCGAAATCTCGGTTGATCAGATTCGCGCCTTGTCCGGCTTCGCCAATTTTTCTGCGCACAGAGGTGGGTATCGAATCGTGACTGTTTATCCGGCCGAATCGATGAGCAACAATGCCGCCAATTCCTTGCTCAAGACGCTGGAAGAACCGACCGAAAAATTGCTGTTCCTGTTGGTTACGCACAAGCCCCAGCAGCTCCTGCCTACGATCCTCAGCCGTTGTTTGGCATTCCCTGTTGCAACACCAAGCAAGGAAGTCGGCATCACATGGTTGTCGAAACAGGGTGTAAACGACCCGGCCCAAGCATTGGCACAAACCGGTTTTGCGCCGCTGCAGGCTTTGGATTGGGCGGAATCGGGCGAGGGTGCCGAAGAGCGCGCTACCTTGCTGGAAGCTATCCGCCAGCCATCCAGGATGGATGCCTTGGCACTGGCAGAGAAATTACAGCGCGGGATCCCGGTGCACATAATCCATTGTCTGCAACAATGGAGCCACGATCTGACTTCAGCCAAACTGACAGGCTCGGTCCGATATTTCCCCGAACAATTAAAGGTGCTGGAGAAGTTAGCGCAAAGCGTCTCAACGCCGGCTTTGATGCATTTCCAGAAGGAATTGCGGGAAGCGCGCCGTGCGGCCTACCATCCGCTCAATCCCAGACTCTTGCTTGAATCCCTGCTGATGTCCTATTGCCAGCTATTCAGTCACTGATCATGTTTATCGATTCCCATTGCCATTTGAATTTCCCCGGTTTGGCTGAGCAGCTCGACGATTTGCTCGACAACATGCAAGACAACCAGGTCAGTCATGCGCTGTGCGTATCGGTTGAACTGGCGAGTTTCCCGGCTGTTCTGGCGCTGGCAGAGGCGCATGACAATCTATATGCCTCCGTAGGCGTTCACCCTGACTACGAGTTGGACGAAGAACCGACTCGGGCTCAGCTCGTGGCGTTGGCCCAACATCCCAAGGTCATCGCTATCGGCGAGACCGGTCTGGATTACTACCGCCTGACCGGAGATCTGGAATGGCAGCGAGACCGCTTTCGTACACATATCCGCGCGTCGCGTGAAAGCGGCAAGCCTCTCATCATCCATACACGCTCGGCTGCGGCCGATACCTTGCGCATCATGGCGGAAGAAAAAAGCGACGAGATTGGCGGTGTGATGCATTGTTTCACCGAGAGCCTGGATGTGGCCAAGGCTGCCATCGATCTGGGCTTTCATATCTCATTCTCAGGCATTCTTACTTTCAAGAATGCAACCGACATCAAAGAAGTCGCGCAGAACATCCCGCTGGACAAGATGCTCATCGAGACAGATTCTCCCTACCTTGCACCGACACCGCATCGCGGCAAGACCAATCAGCCAGCATTCGTAAAGCATGTCGCCGAGGAGATCGCCAGACTACGCAACATAACGGTTGACGAAGTCGGGGCGGCTACCAGTCAGAACTTCAACAAACTGTTTAAATTGGGATAACGATTTAATCCTGAGCATTCTGTCATTTTCAAAATATACATTATTATGCGCATAATGTATAAGGGGTCACCCTGTAAAGCCCGCCGTTATTGGGTTTGGTGAGTTTTGGCGGACGGATTGCGCCTGCCGAAACTATACCGAGTTTTGCCATGTTCATGATTTTCCTCCTGTTGGTCAAGTGGGTTAGCTGATTCATTCCGGCCTCCGTTCCGAGTTGTTGGCGACCAGCGCAAGCCCTGTTTTCGCTGGCCGCTGGTGGCGTCGCTGCATGGGGCCGCGCAGGCCGTCCGTGTACGTATACGGGTAACACACCTCCCAGTAACCGTTCGGCAGCAGCTGGCCAGACAGGCGACCAGCAGCGAGCAGGGCACGCACGCGCCGGGGCGTGACGCCCCAATCACGGGCCACGAAGGCAACAGGCACATATCGAGCCGCGCCACCGGATGCGATGCGCACGCGCTCCGGCAGCACGCCAGCCTCTACCGCCTGTTTCGACGCCTCGTCAAACTGCATGGGGCGCAACGGCTCACCCTTGCGCTTTCGCTTTCTTCGACCAGCTGGCACCGCCAGCACTTCGCCCATGTCCGCCGTGTGGCGGTCGTTCTCGTCTTTCATCGTCTACCTCCTGCGTGTTGTAAGGGGCCTTGAGGCCGTCTCTGGGGTTCCGGTGATGCCTTCCGTCGTTCGGGGAACTGCAACGCCTTGGCCGGGGCCCCGTACCCCCCGGCATTCGTCTCGTTCTCCCTCCGGTCGGGGAAGGGCAGCACCGTGCTCGCCGTCTTCGCCCTGCCGCTGGCCGCGTACATCTGCCGCCACAGCTTCGCCTGGGCGAACAACGCTTCGAAGTTGTCCAGGTACGCGGCATCCATCATCCGACCGCTGGGCGAGACCAGCCGCCCATCACGCACATGCCAGCCTTCCCAATGCTGACCGGGCAAGGCGAAGCCGCGCAGAATGCGGAGCATGCGGTAAGCCATCCACGGGATGCGCGCGCCGCCTGTTTCCCAGTTCTGGACGGTGCGCGGGGTCACGTCCAGCTGGTCGGCAGCTTGGCGGCGTGTCAGGCCGGACTGGATGCGCAGGTCGCGGAAGTCCTGCGGATCAATCCAGCGGCGTGAGCGTGGCAGCGGACGGCTCATGGCTTCCTCCCAGTCAGCAGCAGCCGGGCAGGCGGATAGATGCGCCACCGCCACAGCACGCGGTCAAAGCGTGCCCCCTCGATGCGGCCCAGTCGGCAATAGTGGGCGAGCTGCCCCACGCGAACCCCAGTCTGCAGAGAGAAGGCGGCGAGCGAAACGCCGTCCGGCTTGTACGCGACGAGCTGGCGGCGGCTCATGATTGCCCCCACTTGCGCTGCAAGTACGGCCCGGCGATGCGCCACGACAGCCCGCCGAGCAGCAGCCACATGCCGACCACGTATTCCGCCCAGCGTGCGCAGGGATACCAGCGCCGCCCCCACGAGAACACCACCGCCTCGACCGCCGCGCCTCCGGGCAGCGAGACACGTTCGAACCACCAAGCCGCCGAGCTCACCAGAGCAGCGCGCAGCCCGTGGACAACTCCCCGACGCCGTTGGCGTGGCTTGCGCCCGTCGTCGGGGTTTGCCCACCGGCTGAATGCCGAGCCGCAAGACGCCACCAGAGCGCCAAAAGCCTCAATCAGCATGGCGACCTCCTGCATCTTTCGCATGCGAAATCCGGCCGGCTGGCGGTGCGTCCTCGGGGCCCTCCGGGCGCTCCGGCAGGCGGCCGGAAAATCGGCCCTCGAAATTGCCGTGTTCACCAGTAACGGCGGGGCTTACAGAGCGCACCGGAATAGTTTTCTGAAAATCGGAAAGATTTTTCAGGGCATCAGAATAGCCTTCAAACGCATTGCCTGTGGCTTTTGTGAGCCCTCGGGGAAGTTTTCGGTTGTCCCACCCATGAGACTTTGTCCGGGTATTACATACGGACCCGGACACGCCTACCGGCGAGTGATCGATCGGGTGGCCGAGAGGGCGGATGCAGCTAATCGCGGGTATGTAAAATGCGAAACTGTGCCGCCAACCCATCCGGCTTGGATTCATCCTGTTTGCGCATAATGTATATTATGTTAAATCGCAGACGCCGGATTAAGTCAGCTCTAGCAGGCTGTCGGACTACCCCACCAAAACTATCATAAAGACAGCAGCAAACC
>WOZO01000030.1 GCA_011620315.1 Sideroxydans sp.
GTAATCGTCAAGGCTGAGCGGGCTTCTCAAGAACGCCTGCGGATTGAGTGCGGCCCACTTACGGCAGCTCACTGCGTAGGCGCCTAGATCCCGTTCGGTCGTGCCATACAAGGCCATATGCCGCCGGGCAGCCAATGCATAGGCTGCCGAGGCGCCCAGAAATCCCTGTCGATGCTCCCACCCTTCGATGCCGGTCAGCGGCATCGCGATCGCAAAGGTGTCGCCGCCACCGCTGGCCTTGACCGGGGTATCAGCGAAGACACAGACAACGCAGCTTGCCAAGCCTTGAGCGATGGACATGGCTGCATACTGGACCATCTGCACCGCCGATGACCCTTCCGAGTCCAGCGTCGCCAGCAAGCTGAGGTCGCGCAGCTGCACATCATTCTGCAAGCGCAAGGGCAGCTCTTCCGGGTCGGCGACCGGACTGCGGTTGATCAGCAATCCATCGACATCGGATTTTTTCAGCCCCGCATCGGCTATCGCCGCTTCGACTGCGACCGCCGCGAGCTCACGTGTGGTGCCGATGGGCTTGCGGGACAGCTCGCTGAAGCCAAGGCCGGCGATTGCGGCCAGAGGTTTGCGTTTCATTGCCTGCGGCAGCCTTAAATGATGAAGGCAAGGCTTGGGACCGCTTCATCGCCATGCACCAGCATGACCTTTTTCAAGAACATCTTGAGTTCACCGTTCTTCCAACGAAGATGATGTTCCACCCTTCCTGGCCAGGTTTCGACCGTGCGGGTCGACGACATGCGAAGTTCATAAAGGACAAAGTTCGAGAAAACGACATATTCCTTGTCGTTCTTGCGTTCGACCTCGATGTTCGACACCACCCGCCTCATCTTTGAGACAGGTAGCTGAGAGTGGCGCTCGCCAGTGTTGAGCTGGGCGATACGGGTGCGCAGCCGCGAGCGGTTGTCTGCGGTGATCGATAGGTCAGTATTCATGTCGAAGTCGCCCTCGCCGCGAGGCACCCAGTACACCATGTCATCGTCGACCAGCTGCTCCCACTCGGTGTACCGCGATTCGTCGGCAAGCCGCGCCTCACGGTACAGAAAATTGCGGATGGCCACATATTCTTCGGGCGTGATCGCCGCGCTTTGCACGCTTGCCTGATTCATTGTCGATATTGCGGTATTCATCGTTTGTCCTCTGGGTGTTCCTCTGATCATGCCGTCACGATGTCTCTTGCTCACTCCGAACAAACCACAGCGCTGCTGCTCTGATGCTGTAGCGGCAAGGGCTGCTGCATCACCTTCTTGTAGTGCCGCCAGAAGCCGCGGTTGGTGCATTCATCGGTAACATGGCCGGTGATCACGCCGTCTTCGTCAACCACTTCCCGGTTCATGCCGCGGGAGATGTCAAGCCAGTCAGCACGATCGCGCATCGCCAATTGCTGGCGTTCCGAGATGACGCTGTCATCGGCCAGCAGGAAGGCCGAAGGACCCAGCGCGGCTTCGGACTGACGCAAAATGCGCTGATTGACTTCGTCGGGCACGCCCTCAAGCAGCATCGCGGTGTGCCACTGCACGCATTGACGGGCGTTGATGGGCTCGAAGATAACGATGTTCATTTCACCAAGGAAAAGATTCGGGAAGATGGCAGCATGCGGCGGACCGTCGCGCAGAATCCTGTCGGCCTTCTCTTCGCCATAGGCCTCCTTCATTTGCCGCTCATACTCTGGATAGCGATCTTCCTTGACGCCGAGCCATTCAAAATATCTTTTGTAGGACGGCGAGAAGAAGAGTTCGGTATGGCCATTGCCCCAGTCCTTGGTTTGCGAGACCAGGCTTTCCTCCGTGGCGATTACCGCGGCGTTGTAATGGGAGTCGATGACGCGGGCGAACGAGGAGTGCACGTAGTTGACATGGTAGCCATCGGTGTCATTTTCAGGCAGCATTTTCCAGTTTGCGTCGAAGCGCTGCTTGACCCAACCGGAAGTGAGTTTTATTTTTCCCACAGGTGACATGTCGCAAGCGCGGTCTATCAAGACCTTGGCCTTGCCCAGGTGGTCACCGAGGGGGCCGGTCGCATCGTTGAAGGTCGCAAAGACAAATCCGCGATAGGCTTCGGTCCGCAGGCTTTTCAGGCCGATGCCCTCCTTGGATTTGGGGAAGCCGCCGGGGTAGGGCACATCGAGCAGCTTGCCGTCGAGTCCATACACCCAGCCATGGTAGGGACAAGTCAGGAACTTGGTCTTTCCACTCTTGTCGACACACATCATGTTGCCGCGATGCGCGCAGCGATTGGACAAGACCGCAATGGACTGGTCTTTCTGGCGCACCATGATGACTTCTTCCCGGCCAATGGTGCGACGCTGAAATTGACCCGCCGAGGGGATTTCGGAGTCGTGCCCGACAAAAACCCAACCGCCGTAGAAGATCTGCTGCATCTCCTGCTCAAACAATGCATCGTTCGTGTAAAGGCTGCCATGCACCCGGTCCTCCTGGATCAGGCAGTCCAGGTCGATCGTCGGGCCGATGAGGAAGGGCTCCACTGCTTTCTGATGTGTCATCCGTTTTCTCCTGTGAGTGGCAGGGCGCGCCGGCGCCCGAAGCATCAACATACCAAGTGATTGGTACGCACCATACAAGTGGACATGCTCGCTGTCAAGACTGACTGAGTGGCTGACGACGCCGGCACGATGCCCCGCATCGCCACGCACTGCCTCACAACGGCG
>WOZO01000103.1 GCA_011620315.1 Sideroxydans sp.
CGGGCGATGCCGACACGCTGTTTCATGCCGCCGGAAATCTCGTGCGGATATTTATTCAGGGCATGCTCCATGTGCACCATTTCGAGTGCGTCAACCACCCGTGCAACAAGTTTCGACTTACGCTCCTTGCGCCCGAAAACGCGCTCGACAGCCAGCATCACATTTTCCGCGCAGGTCATCCAGGGCAGCAGCGAGTGGTTCTGGAACACCACCGCGCGTTCCGGCCCCGGCCCGGCGACTTCGCGGTTATCGCACAGCAGCACGCCATCAGTAGGCAAGGTCAGGCCGGCAATCAGGTTGAGCAAGGTTGACTTGCCGCAGCCCGAATGTCCGATCAGGGCAACCACTTCACCCGGGCTGATGGCCAGATTGATATCGCGCAAGGCGACAAACTTGCCCGTTCTCGTGTTGAAGGTCTGGCCGACATTTTCGATTTTGACGATGGGTTTCATGACATTTTCCTCACAGTGTCTTCAACGTGATTCATAGCTAAAGTGGCGCGCCAGCAAGAGCAGCATCTGCTCCAGCACGAACCCCACGATGCCGATGACAAAGATGGCGATGATGATGTGCTCCACCTTGAGGTTGTTCCATTCGTCCCATACCCAGAAGCCGATGCCGACGCCGCCGGTGAGCATTTCCGCCGCGACGATCACCAGCCAGGCAGTGCCGATGGACAGGCGGATGCCGGTCAGCATGTAGGGCAGCACGGCGGGGAAAAGAATCTTGGTCACTATCTTGTCTTCCGACAAGCCGAGCACGCGCGCCACATTCAGGTAATCCTGCGGCACACGGCGCACGCCTTCTGCGGTGTTGAGGATCATTGGCCAGATGGAACAGATAAAAATGGTCCACGTTGCAGCAGGGTCAGCACGCTGAAATACCAGCAAGCCAATCGGCAGCCAGGCCAGCGGCGAGACTGGGCGCAGCAGGCTGATGAGCGGATCGAGCATGCGGCTCATGAAAGCAAAACGGCCGAGCACGAAGCCCAGCGGAATGCCCACCAGCGCGGCAAAACCAAAGCCGATGCCGACGCGCTGCAATGAAGAGAGCACATTCCAGCCGATGCCCTGGTCATTCGGGCCGTTGCTGTAGAACGGGTCGGCGAACAGCTTGACCGCCGCATCCCAAGTGACGCCCGGACCGGGGATCGAACTGTTACGATCCGCCACCAGCGCCCACAGGCCAAGCATCAGGATGAAACCGAGCAGCGGGGGGATGATCGATGCCACCATGGCCTGCAGGCACTGCGCGCTTCGTCTGAGGCGGCCAGGAGGCGCGCCATTGGCCGAAAAAGTCGGCGCTGATTTGAATCCGTGTCTGGACGATACGGCGACTGACGAGGTTTCGACTGCCAAGGTTTCTATTGGTGCGGCAGCCGGAGGTTCGGCGGTCGCTTCGGCAACTGCCGAAACATCCAGAGAGATGCCATTCTTGAAAGCAATCACTGCACTCATGATGCGGTCCTTTCCGGTTGACGATCAGGCGTGAATCTTGAAAGACGCGGCATATTTTTTCGGATCCTTGCCATCCCACACCACGCCATCGATCAGCTTGCTGCTGCGCATATCGCCCTTCGGCAAGGCGACCTTGGCAGCGGCGGCGGCTTGCTTGTAAATGTCGATGCGATTCACCTTCTTGGCCACCGCCAGATAGTCGGGGTCGCTCTTCAACAAACCCCAGCGCTTGTGCTGCGTCAGGAACCACATGCCATCCGAGAGATAGGGAAAGTTCACCGCGCCTTCATTGAAAAACTTCATGTAGTTCTTGTCGTCCCAGGTTTTGCCCAGGCCATTGGAATAACGGCCAAGCATGCGCTCAAGGATCACGTTCATATCGGTATTGATGTAGGACTTCTGCGCCACGGTCTCCGCCGTGAGGCGACGGTTGGCCAGCGACGCATCGATCCAGCGTCCCGCGTCGAGGATCGCGGCTGTCATGGCGCGCGCCGTGTGCGGATTTTTGGCAACCCAGTCGGCTGTGGTACCCAGCACTTTTTCTGGGTGATCGGTCCAGATGTCCTGGGTAGTCACAGCGGTGAAACCGATCTTGTCCATGATCGCGCGGTTGTTCCACGGCTCGCCGACGCAAAATCCGTCCATGTTGCCGATGCGCATGTTGGCCACCATTTGCGGCGGCGGCACGACGATGTTCTTGACGTCCTTGAACGGATCGATGCCCTGCGCCGCCAGCCAGTAATACAGCCACATCGCATGCGTACCCGTGGGGAAGGTCTGCGCGAAGGTGTATTCGCGCTCTTTTTTGGCGACCAGTTTGGCCAGTGACGGGCCGTCGATCGCGCCCTTGTCCTTCAACTGGTTCGACAAGGTGATCGCCTGGCCATTGTTATTCAGACTCATCAGCACCGCCATGTCCTTCTGCGGCCCGCCGATACCGAGCTGCACGCCGTATACCAGACCGTAGAGCACATGCGCCGCATCCAGCTCACCATTTACCAGCTTGTCGCGCACGGCGGCCCACGATGCCTCTTTGCTGGGAATGATCTTGATGCCGTATTTTTCGTCGAACTTTTGCACCGCCGCCATGACCACTGACGAACAGTCGGTCAGCGGAATGAAACCGATGCGCACTTCCTTCTTCTCCGGCGCATCCGAACCGGCAGCCCATGCGCCGGAACGGACGCCCGGCGGCACCATGCCCATCAGCGC
>WOZO01000058.1 GCA_011620315.1 Sideroxydans sp.
ATAGCCACGCGCAACATGTCCGGCAAATGGGTTTCAATTAGCTGCCAGTTGATGTCGTCCGTGAATAGGCCCTCGATGTGTGCAAATTTCTTGTCACTATCCGGGCGATGGAACACCAGATCCTTGATGCCCCGTATCCGGGGCATCAGCTTGATTCCAAGCAGATGCGACAAAGCGAAGACCGTATAGCTCTGGGCCTGCGTATCGCCATGGATGGTGTCCGGTCGGATATCCGAGGTATTGGACATCAGTCCGTCGAGGATGTGCGTCCCTTCGTAAGTGCCGCAGGAAATGAAGTGACTGAACAAGGCGATAAACTTGTCGGAAACGTGGTAATAACCGATGCCGCCATAGCCACCATAGCGAATGTGGTGCTCGGAAATCAGGTTCTGCTCGTAGAGATTCCATTTCGTGCCATCGGCTGAGGCATGTTTTCCCGAACCCCAGTATCCGGGCAATTCGAACTTGTTGTAGGCATTGATCACCTTGACGATGGCTTGTTCCAGCGACTCTTCGGTCATGTATTTGATATTGAGCCAGGCAACTTGTTTGCGGCTCATTCCGCGAATCGACCGCGCCGTCTGGGTCGGACCGAGGTTGCAGCCGTAACAGAACAAGGTGCTGATCACCCGTGGGCGCAATTCCTCGATCCGGCTTTCGGTTCCCATCATGGGTCGGAACAGCTTATGCATTTGCAGCCAGCGCTCGGTATCGATTAGCACATCGACAATGCTGACGTTCTCCATGTGCTCGGTAATCAGATGATCAATCTGGCGGATGCCGGGCGGCAATTCGCTCGCCGGTGGTTTTTTCAGGATCAATCGACCGTCGACGATCTCGGCGTAGGCATTTTCCGGGAACTCGGCATCGACGGCTTCGGCCGTCTCCAGCAAGGCGGATTTCAATGCCTGGGTAAAGGCCTTGGGATCGGTTTCAACGCCCGTTACCTGGCCATATTCAGTCAGTTCACGATTCAGGGTTTCATCGTCAACCAACTGTTCGCGATAATCGTCATAGCGCTCGCCATGTTGGATGAAAAGGTCGCCTGACTTTAGCTCATCGCGGATGGCGTACATGACTGCCAGTTCAAAGTAGCGGCGATTGATGGTGGCGATTCGTCCGTCGGCACGTTCAGTAACGACCAGTTTTCGCCATGCGGCGGGCAACCACTGGAGATCGCGCTCTGGTTCCAGTTCGACCAGCGAAATCGGCACGATCTCGTGACGTGAACTGCGCAGTGCCTGCAACGCCTTCATCATCCGGATCAAGGTATCGTCCTCGCTGCTGCTCTGCGGATTGATGATTTCGATGCAGTTGAGTAATTGGGCGCGCACTGCCTTGTAGGGGTGGATGAGGAACGGCAGATAATTGCGACCGGCATAGGCCATGTGTTCATCGCAGATGGCCACCAAGTCATCGACGTCGGCGATCAGACTGGAGCCGATGGCTTCCACGCGCTGATGGTCGGTTCCGTTGATCTGATATGCCAGCAACACCTCCTTCAACTGCCCGATCAGACGATCTGTTCGCTGCAAGTGTTCTTGCTGGTACTCACCCAACTTGGTACGTGCCTGATTGTCCAGGTTCTGGAGCATGCGGACGAACAGATCGGCTGCATCGTCGAGCGTCTGGGCAAACTGTGAGCGGATATAAATGACCGCCAATGCGTAACGCTTCTGCGGTTTCAGTTCCGCCATTTCGCTGGCATTCAGGGAGCGAGCGATATAGCGATATTGCTTGAGTTTGGGGACGGGAATGTCTGGTTGGGGCAATTGTTCAACCAGCAATTGCAAGCGCCGGATGTGCTGGAGGTAGGAGCGGGTTTCCTTATTGGTTGGTTTCTTCGGTTCCCGCTTGAGCATGTTCCAGGTCGTGCTGGATTCATCCTTGCTGACCTTGAACAGGCTGTCGATCCGTTCCTTGACCTTGGTATCAAGTTTGTTGGCGATACCCGCGAAATGCACCTCGTGAATCTTTTCGCGGGCCTGGATCGCCAATCGATCCAAAACCGTGAAACCGGGCAACTCATAGCGGTGATGGACCAGTTCCTCCAGCATCACGTTGATGATGTCGGCCACGACATGACGATTGTCGGCGGCCGTCTCGGCAATGTGCTGGAGCCAGGCACGACCCTCCGGATTTAGCGGGCGGACATCCAGGAAGCGGCGTAACGATTCGACCATCCGCTCGCGGCCGGTTGAGCGGTCGAATTGCAACAACTCGTCGAGCCTCGGGGGACGTGCAAATCCCGTTTGGGCCACAATGTGCTGCCGGATGGCGGTCGGCACATCCTTGATACGGATGAAGTAGCCCAGTCGCTGAAAAAGCTTCAGGTAGAGAAAAGCCACCGTGCGTGCCGTCGGTCGTTTGACGGACTGGTCAATGAAGGCGATTTCATCCGGCGTCAGGGTGTAGACTTCTTCAAGATCCTGCGCGGAAGGGTCCGCTTTCAAGCGGGGATACGCGGTCTCATGAAGTTGGGTCATGCTGGATCAATCCCAATGCTTACCGCTTGATGGATCGCGGCAAACTGCCTCCAGAAAACATTCCTTCGCATCGGCAATGCGGTGGAGTTCATCCAGCAAAGCGTAGAGATGATCGTCTAGGATATCGGCCGAGGGGGTCGGGACGGATAGCTGATATAGGCCGCGATCGCTGTCGACTTGTTG
>WOZO01000165.1 GCA_011620315.1 Sideroxydans sp.
GTCGCTTTATCCACCACATGCACGGGGGTGGTGATCTTGCCGCAATCGTGCAGCAAGCCTGCCATTTTGAGTTCATAGCGATCCTGGTCTGTCAGGGTAAAGTTTTTGAGTTCGCCTTGATCGGTGCGACTGGCTGCTTCAGCCAGCATCATGGTCAACGCGGGAACGCGCGCGCAGTGGCCACCAGTGTAAGGGGATTTATCGTCGATCGCCGTGTTGATCAGTTTGATGAAGGATTCGAACAATTCTTCCATCTGCAGGATCAACCTGCGGTTGCTGATCGCTATCGTAGCCTGCGATGCAAGGGATTCCAATAACTTTTGGTCATCCAGGGAGAATTGCTGCACCGCCCCCTTGTCGTCCAGCGCATTGATGAGTTGCAATACTCCGATCACTTCGTGCTCGTGATTGCGCATCGGCACCGCCAGGAAAGAGCGGGAGCGATAACCGGTTTTGGCATCGAAATGCTTGGTGCCGCTAAAGTCAAAACCCTCTGCGGTGTAGGCATCCGGTATGTTGACCGTTTCGCCACTCAAGGCCGCATGACTCACCACCATGGCGTGATTGGGCTTGCCATTCTTGCCGATCATGTGGATCGGATAGAACGGGATGGCCTCTCCGGAGGTGCCGCCCATGCTGATACCGAGTGAGCGATTGCGCAGTATCTCGAAAGTGAGCTGCCGCTTTTCTACGTCGAGCAGATATAGCGTACCGGCATCGGCATTGGTGATCTTCATCGCGGCGCTCAGGATGTTCTCCAGCAGCTTGTCGATGTTGCGCTCGCTGGAGAGCGACGCGCCGATCACGTTGAGGTCGTTCAGACGATTGAACAGGCTTTCCAGCATGGTGCGCTGCGCCCGCTCTTTTACCTTGAAGGCCTTGAGCAAGGTTGTATCCACGTAATTCTCCGAATTCCCTTTGCGCCGTCGGCCAGAGTGGCATTACTTGATACAGACTGCCCGCACCTGATGGATATCGGTGATGCCCAGCAGTACTTTCTCGATACCATCCTGCTTCAGTGTACGCATTCCCTCTTCCAATGCGATGGCGAACAATTCTGCGACACGCGCGTGCTCCTGAATGGCTTTTTTCACCGGATCAGTACCGATCAATAGTTCGTGCAAACCCACGCGCCCCGCATAGCCGGTATTTGAACATTTTTCACAGCCGACCTTTTCATACAGGGTGATCTGCCCTTTGTCGTCGCCGAACAATTTCAGCCATTCTGCATACAAAGCCTTGCTGGCGGCCCCGGGGTCCTTTTTCCAGGTTTCGGTGCTCTTCAATTCCTCCGCATACTCGGACAGCAATGCCTTGATGTCCTCCTGTGTGGCGATATGCGGTTTCTTGCAATGCTTGCACAGACGCTTGGCCAAGCGTTGCGCCAGAATGCCCAGCAATGCATCGGCGAAGTTGAACGGGTCCATGCCCATATCCAGCAGACGGATGATGGATTCCGGCGCACTGTTGGTGTGCAGGGTGGCAAACACCAGGTGGCCGGTAAGGGATGCCTCGATGCCGGTGGACACCGTTTCCTTGTCGCGCATCTCGCCGACCATGATCACGTCCGGGTCGGCACGCAGGAAGGCGCGCATGATGGTGGCAAAATCCAGGCCCGCCTTCTTGTTAATCTGAACCTGGCGCAATCCCTTCTGCGTGATTTCCACCGGGTCTTCCGCCGTCCATATCTTGGTGTCTGGCGTGTTGATGTGCTTCAGGATGGAGTGCAGCGTGGTGGTCTTGCCGGAGCCGGTCGGGCCGCACACAAAAAACAAACCGTAGGGTTTGGTAACGGTCTTTTTGATCAACTCAAGATTGCGATCCGAAAAGCCCATCTTGTCCAGCGGAATGGGTTCGCCGGAGGCGAGAATACGCATCACCACGTCTTCCACGCCGCCCTGCGAAGGAATGGTCGCCACACGCAATTCGATATCCAACGGGCCGAACTTCTTGAACTTGATCTTGCCGTCCTGAGGACGGCGCTTCTCGGAAATATCCAGATCACACATGATCTTGAGACGCGTGACCAGGGCATTCCGGTAGGTGGATGGGATCTCGATGTAGTTCAGCAAAGAACCGTCCTTGCGGACACGGATCTGCGTCTTCATCTTGCCCGGACCCGGCTCGATGTGGATATCGGATGCGCCCATCTTGTAGGCGTCGATAATGATCTTGTTGACCAGTTTGACCAACTCGTTGTCTGCCGCCGCATTCAGGTCTTCCTGATTGACACCACTTATTTCTTCATCTTCGTCTCCGCCCAGCGAAGTGAGCAGATCGTCCACAGAAGAATCATCCATGGTGCCGAACACGCCCGTTCCCTCGCCGGCAGTACTGCCGCCACCATAGAAGTGATCCAGCGTCATTTTGAATTCGCGCTGGGAACAGACTTTGTAGATCAGACGGTTCTTGGGAAAGATGTTGTTGACGACGCGCGAGGCCAGTATCCGCTCGGGGTCGGTAGTCAGTATGACCAACCCCTCGGGGGTGTCGTCGATGGGCACCCAGTGGCTGCTCTCCACATATTCCCGGCGCAGATTGCGCAACAAGTCGCTTGGCTTGATCCTGTCCGCTTTGAACGGCTCGTAAGGCACGCCGAAAAATTTTGACAGCGCATTACCCAGCGCATCCAGCTTGATCTGGAATTCGTCGATCAATACATT
>WOZO01000196.1 GCA_011620315.1 Sideroxydans sp.
GGTTCCCATTTTCTTTGTTGTTGTAATACCCGAGCACTGCGGACACATCCCAGTCGGGAGCCCAATTGGCTTGTTCATAATTCAGGTCCAGATACAGCCTGGAAGAGTGGCCGCGTGAAACCGGATCCAGACTGCCAGCCAAGCCGGCACCAACGCCAAGTTCTCTGTCTTGGTAACCGGCGCTGATTCTCCATGCGTCTTTTGACAAGTCGGCACGCGCATCGAAGGCTTTGTTGCTTGCGCTGAGCGGGCCGCTGGCATTCAAAGCATCCCGCTCGACAATTCCTTGCTGCCCATCGGTATTCCCTGCGCGTAGATAGAACGCCGAATCGAAGGCACCGATCTTTCCGCCTTTTTGTAGCCATGCGTCGCGAGAATTGAAGCTGCCGGCACGCATACCAACTTCCGTGCCTTTGACTTCTGTCGCAGTCTTGGTAATGACATTGATCACGCCGGAAAAGGCATCGGCCCCGTACAGAGCCGAACCGGGGCCGCGGATCACTTCGATGCGCGCCACGTTCTCCAGTGGCATGCCGCCCCAGAGTTGACTGCGGTCACCCCAGAACACGTTGGTGATCGGGATGCCGTTCACCAGCATCAGGACCTGCGGGTTATAGCGAGTGTGTATGCCGCGGAAACTGTAGATAGGGTTCATGGCGACATGCACCATGGAGACGTGCAGGCCCGGCACGCTTTCCAATGCTTGGTCGAGATCGGTGACGCCCATGGCCTTGATATCGCCAGCGGTGATCACGGATGAGACCGCAGGGGCAAGGGTGATCGGCTGCTGGTTTCCCGTGGCGATGCTGATGGTGGATTTATCACCATAAGCCAGCGCCAGATCTTCTTCCTCGAACGTCTCTGCCGTTGCGGAAGTGAACCAAATGGCTGCCAATAGTATCCAGATCGGTTGGCGATTCAAAGCTGGCATACGGTATCCTCCCAGTGTTTCAAGTCGCCGATATTATTAGTTGCATGGCAATCATTATTTTTCTCGGGTTTTCCAAGGTCTGTGTGATTCTCCTTGATACTGAACATCTGCACAAGGAATCGGATACAAAGTACCTTCCGGTCGATCAGCGGCTTCGATGAAGCCGGGTTGCATCCCTGCCAGAAAGGCGGGAAACAGGAACAGATAATACTCTCGGGGAGACAGTCCTATATCCGCAACCAAAGCAGCAACTACTCCGGCATAGTTCATTTTCATGCGCCAGCGGCCTGTAAAGAGAGTGTGCTCAATCGACATGGCTAAACGCAGATAAGGGCCTTGATCCATGCCCAAGCGGTGTGCCAGGGCCAAAATGTGCGGGTTTCGCTCGTCGCCGTTAATCAGGGGACGTCCGTAACCGGCAATGCTGCGGTGAGTTTCCAGTTCCTGCTTAATACAATCTGTCAGTTCGATGCCGTCTGCGATTTGTCGGCGAGTGCGAATCAAAAAGCTGATCGCACGCATGTCGATACCGCGTCCATAGATGGACGCCTCCGATACAGCCAAGGCTGCAGCCACGCCCAGATTGCCCGTACTTCTTGAACTGCCCGCCAATGCCGCCACACGGTTATTCCATAAGCGGACATCGGGATAACTGGTGTAAGTCCATATAGCGTGCATTAGTTTCAACTGTTCCTTGCTGAAACGGCGGTTGGTAATGCCGAACACATACAGCTCAACCCAGTCCATGTCGTTCAGCTCAGCGTGCAGATCGTGACCGCGAAAGATCACATGACTACCGGGATAGAAAGTCCCCATGCGACTTTTCAGTACGCCGACATGCTCCTGCAACAAGTCCGGTCCTTTGCATGTACTCATACGTTCTCCTGTGCTGTTTCGCCTACCAGCTCCACGCTGCCGAAGGGGAATTTCTTATAACCGAGCGGGCGTTGCTCCAACGCATGCGCTGCTGCGCCGGGAAGACGCAGCAGCAGATGCAGCATCTCGCCTTGGTCTGGTGTGAATCCCATATCGAATAACGCAGCGGCTGCTGCGCCGGAAAGTGCGAGTGGACAAGCTGCCATGGCTTCCATGGCGGACAAGTTCTGTTGCAGCCAGCTCAGATGTTTTCCACAGTTGAAACCCGCCAGACAGTCCAGCGTTTGTTTCACTGGGGTGGCTGTGCAGACGCCATGTGGATCGAAACCGGGGGCGTGTTCGGATTCGGGCCAGATGCTGCCGGATGTATGGTTGTTTTGTGAAATATGTCGACGCCAAGCTTCGAGATCAGTACCACAGACAGCCCAAGCTTCCATCGCGAGAAATACTTCATGGCCACCTGCATATTGACCGGCACCGACGGCCAAGGCAGCCATGAGTGACGATGCTGCGGTGGAGCCGCAGACACCGCCACACATCGCCGCATGCACAGAGGCATCACGGGGGCCTGGGTTGGCCAAGGCGACGGCCAAAGCTTCCAGCATGTCCGCCTGTGGTGTCGAGGGGGCTTCGTGGCGAAATAGCAGATATAACATCTCGACCCAGCGCGCGTTACCCAGCATCTCGCCGTATACGTCGTAGCCATGGCAGAAAGCTGCGCGCGCGGCGAATGGATTGTTGGATTCCGGCTCTTCGCGCCAGATGCGGGTTTGGATAGAGTGGGGTTTGATTTGTTCGCTCATAGGGTTCCTTGATTAAAGCGCATTGGACAGCACACGCATGCGCACATTCATCGGCGGCACCGCGTCCGGATCGATATGCACATCGAGCAGGGTCGGCCCTTTGCGAGTACATAAGGCGTTGATGTCCAGAGCGTCCATCTCTTCCGGGGTGCGGAGAGTGATGCCTTGTGCGCCCAGCGCACGTGCCAGCATGGCAAAGTCAGTGGGCGGGAGTGTGCAGCCGATAGCTTCGGCGCCGGCCAGTCGCTGGCCGTGTTTGACCATACCTAGTGACTGGTCGTTGAGTACCACGAAGATGACATTCAATTCTTCGGCGACTGCAACAGAGAGTTCCTGGCCGTTCATCAGCATGCTGCCATCCCCGGTGATGCATACCACCGGTACGTTCGGGTTGCCTTTGGCGGTGCCGATGGCGCAGCCGATAGCCCAGCCCATCGAGGCGAAATTCATGGTTACGCGCAGCCAGCCCCCCTTGTGTACGGCGCTGTCCCTCAATGGCCTTACGGCTATTTCCGCTCAGTCGGCGTTCGGTGAAACGCTGGTCGGAGTGATGGTGAAGATAATGGACCGACCAAGCGGTGCTGTTCCCGGTGTCGGCCAGAAAGCGGGTGGAGGGCGGGAAGCGGGTGCCGAGCTCTCGCATCAATCTTTGCGGGTTGAAAAGAGTTGCGCAACCATCGTATTTGTCAGGTTCGTCCAGCATGTGCAAGGGGTTCCACGGACTATTTGCTGTATTGCGCGATGCACGCTGCCGTTCGAACTTGGCATTGTTTTGTTTGGCTTGCAGTTGTTCAACGATGCGATTGAAGATAGACAAGATACGTCCCCGCACATGCAATCGCGCCATTGGCGTGTGCGAGAGATGCTCCTCCGACTCGTCGATGTGGACCAGTTTATCGTTCAGTACACTTTCGCACCAACCGCCGCTATTCCATTCGCCCATGCTGGTGCCGATGGCCAGAACCAGATCTACCGATGGCGCACGCAAAGCCGCCACAGCTGAAGCATGGCCGCCGAAGCCGAACACGCCTCTGAACAGTGGATGTCTGGGATTGACCAGCCCCTTTCCGTCAGGCGTGGTGACGAATTCCGCACCTTTCATGGCAGCGAACTGCAATATCGGACCTATCGCTTCACCGCAGCTGCCACCGACCAGAATCACAACATGTTTGGCTTGTTCCATCGCCTCTTGCAGGGTGCCTATGGAGTGGTCATCCACCAGAGAGGAGGGGGCCAGCAGGCTGCGCAGATCGTAGGAAGGGGCCGAAACAGGACTGGCGCTCCTGAAGACATCTACCGGAAATGTGAGATGGGATGGCCCTCTCGGGGCGCGAACGGCACTTTGCAAGGCTGAGATTAATTTCACTTCCAGTTGTTTTGGATGCGAGACCAGCGAGTTGTAGCGGGTGCAATGTCGGAACATGCTTAAGGTGTTGATGCCGGTGCAACTTGAATCCTGCAGGGGATTTTTTCCAAAGGACGGCATGGCGGGCTGTCCGGTGATGACCAGCATGGGGATATCGTTTTCGTAGGCACAAGCGACGCCGGTGATGAGGTTGGTGGCACCGGGCCCGGAAGTGGAGCAGCACACACCGACCTTGCCTGTTTCGCGTGCATAGCCGTCCGCCATGAAAGCTGCGCCGGATTCGTGTCTTGCCAGGATGTGGCGTATTCCTCCTTTGCGCTCGCTTCTGGCCAGCGCGTTGTACAGTGGCTCTATAGCGCCGCCCGGGATGCCGAACACATATTCGACGCCGATCTGCTCAAGGTAGGCAACGAGCAGATCGGCGATCTCTATTGGCTGAGCCGGGATGTGATTTGTTTGATCCAAAGGAGGGCTTATTGAAGCAGATCGGTTCATCCTGTTTTTCCTCCTGAAGGCAGATTCAGCTAGCCGTTGTTGTTGTTTTTGTGGATGACTGGCGGGGGTAAATAACCATGTCAACCGTATGGGAAGTGTAAAGCCTGTTAATATCAGTCGCAAGCCGATGGATGTCAAAAAGACAGGCAAATAAATTCAGATGATTTTTGGGAGGTGGGTTCTAACCAGAATCACAACGGGCGCTGTCACTCGCTTCCTGGAGAGGGAATATGCAAGGTTTTCAGAGCAACTTTGGATGGAATTTTCACTTGTGCTGTTGGGGTCTTTGAACCACACTTCGCACCATCGTGACTATGTCCCATTCCACTAACCGATTAGGCCGAAAATCAAGCTTCATGCCTGGCATGGGCATCAGTTTTTTGCTGCTTGCGCTCTTCGCGAGCCTCTCGGTTTCCGTGCAGGCCAGTACAAAAGACTCCCACGAAATATTCCGAGATCAGCCGGTGTGGATCGGTGAATCGCTGTTCGATATCGAACGTCTCGATGATTTCCAGGAAGTGTTGATCGTCCCGGTTCGGGTTGCGGGGCTGGTGAATGTCGCCGTACAGCGCAAGGTCGCCAACAAGCTGGCCGATGCCGGCGGGGCGGGGGGCATCGCGGTGATCTATCCCGAGATCGGCGAGCCGTACCGCAGCGTATTCACGCAGATCATCGACGGCATTGAAGAAAAGGCCAAAGGCCGGGTCAGCAATTTTGCGGTCGGCAAAGATGTGGACGTCGGTCAATTGAAAATTGCCTTGCGCCGTCAGGACACCAAGGTCGTCATCGCACTCGGACGACAGGGCATGCGGGTCGCCCGCTCTCTGGAGAGCGATCTTGGTCTGGTGATCGGCGGCGTATTGTCCGCCTCCGAAGAAGAAGTTCAGTCCGCGCAGGTGAACAGCCTCTCGCCCGATCCGGCGCTGCTGTTCTCCCGCTTGAAGAGCATGATGCCCAAAGCGCGGCGCATATTCACCGTATACGATCCCCGGCAGAACGAATGGCTGATCCGTCTGGCCAAGGATGCCGCGCGCCAGCAGGGTCTGGAGCTGGTGACCTATCAGGCTGAGGATCTGCGCGGCGCCATGCGCGCCTATCAGGAGATATTGGCCAAAGCGGATGTCGAAAAAGACGCGCTGTGGCTGCCGCAGGATTCGACCACCGTTGAAGACAGTACGGTGATGCCCATGCTGCTGCAGGAGTCATGGGGGCGCAATCTGACGATGTTCTCCAGCAGCTTCAGTCATGTGCGACGCGGTGTGTTGTTCTCGCTCTATCCGGACAACGTTGATCTGGGGCGCAGCCTGGCCGGTTCGGCATTGAGCCTGATGGCGACCGGCGGCAGTGGCTTCGGAATGATGCCACTGCGTGAAGTGTTGATGGCGATCAACCTGCGTACCGCCCGTCACCTGGGGGTCAATACCAGCCGCTTGCAGAGTTTCGATATGGCTTTTCCGGAGCAGTAAGGCGCGTTGATATGAGACAACACTTCAGCGCCTTCTTTCAGCGATTTTCTTTCAAACGGCAGATGGGCATCACCATCACGCTGGGGATACTGTTTCTGGCGTTGTGCGCCTCGGTGGCGGGTTCCTGGCAGGTGAACGAGCGGGTGCGCGAGGACCTGATCTCGCAAGGGCGGCGCATCACGGATAATCTGGCGCGGCAAAGCACCTTGGCACTCATCTATTCTTCTGCGGACAATGCTACCGAGGTGATGCACGCCACCATGGCTTTCCCGGGTGTGATCGGCATGGAAATCAGGCATGCCAACGGAGATCTATTGCTTGCGCAAGGCGATAACGATCTGGTGCAGTTCATGCAGCAGCAGGAATCGGGCGGATTGCACGCCGATTCGATGCTCAATTCGGAAAGCAGCAAGGCCTGGCACTTCTCCGCGCCGGTGTTTTCGCAACCGGCGGAAGCGTCTCCTTTCGGCGATGCGAGCAAGCCGGAGTTGCTGGGATATGTCTCGGTGGTGATGAGCAAAGCTCCGCTTGGTCAGACGACCTCCAATATCTTCATCACCAATCTGCTGACCTCATTCTCGTTCGCGCTGCTGTTTATGTTCCTTATTGGCAAACTGACGCGCAACCTGTCGCGCCCGCTGGATCATTTGTCCGAGAGCATGGCGCGCGCGCAGCGCGGGGAGATCGGCGTAAGGGCAAAGCCAGACGGTCCGCGCGACATCGCGCGCATGGCCCATGCTTTCAATCGCATGATGACGGAGCTGGAAGAGCGCGAGGCGGCATTGCGTATCGCAGCGACGGCCTTTGAGGCCGAAGAAGGGATGATGGTCACCGATGCGCAAGCGCATATCATCCAGATCAATCAGGCATTCACCGATCTGACCGGTTATGCGGCCGAGGAGGTCATAGGCAAGAGTCCCGCCATCCTGAGATCTGACCGTCAGAGCGGGGTATTTTACGAGCGGATGTGGACCAGCTTGCAACGCGACCGCAGCTGGCAGGGCGAGATATGGGATCGCCGCAAGAACGGCGAGATATTCCCCGCCTGGCTGAGTATCACGGCCGTGGTGGACAAGGATGGCAAGGTGACGAACTACGTCGGTGCCTATGTGGACTTTACCGAGCGCAAGAAGGCCGAGAACGAGATCCATCATCTGGCGTTCTATGATCCGCTCAGCCAGTTGCCCAATCGTCGTTTGCTGCTGGATCGTTTACGCCAGGGTATCGCAGCCGGTGCGCGCAATCATACGGGTGGCGCGCTCATGTTCATCGATCTGGACAATTTCAAAACGCTGAACGATACCAAAGGCCACGGCATCGGCGACCTGTTGTTGATCGAGGTCTCGCGGCGCTTGCAAGCCTGTGTGCGCGAGGGCGACACCGTGTCGCGTTTCGGCGGCGATGAGTTCGTGCTGCTGCTGGAGGGATTGAGTGAAGACAGCGCCCATGCCGCCGTGCAGGCGCGTGCGGTGGGCGAAAAAGTATTGCAATCGATCAGTCAGCCCTATCAGCTTGAAGGCGCTGAATTCCACAGTTCTTCCAGCATGGGGATCACGCTGTTCATCAATTACAAAGACACGCTGGATGAATTGCTCAAACAGGCGGATACCGCCATGTATGAAGCAAAAAAATCGGGCCGTAACACCCTGCGTTTCTTCGATCCCGTCATGCAGCAGGAGCTTGAATCGCGCGCGCAGACCGAAGTCGGCCTGCGAGAAGCATTGCGTCTGCATGAATTCGAACTGTATTACCAGCCGCAGGTCGACCAGCTCGGGCACGTGATCGGTGCCGAGGTGCTGCTGCGCTGGATACATCCCGAGCGCGGCCTGATCCCGCCGCTGCAGTTCATCCCGCTGGCCGAGGAGAATGGGTTGATTCTGCCAATCGGCAGGTGGGTGCTGGAGACGGCATGTCGGCAGATCAGCATCTGGTCGCAGGATGATGCGACACGGGAATTGAAACTGGCCGTGAACGTCAGTGCACGGCAATTCCGTCAGGCGGATTTTGTGCGGCAGATGCACGAGATATTGGACAAGACAGCCATTGATCCGAGCCGCCTCAAGCTGGAATTGACCGAGAGTATTCTGCTGGATGACATTCGCGACAGTATTGCCAAGATGCTTTCCCTGAAAGAGCTCGGCATCAGTTTTTCCATGGACGATTTCGGGACGGGATATTCCTCGTTGGCTTATTTGACACAGTTGCCGCTGGACCAGCTCAAGATCGACCAGTCCTTCGTGCAGCACATCGGCACCAAGTCGTCCGATGCCGCCATCATCCAGACCATCATCGGCATGGCGAACAATCTGGGTATGGAAGTGATCGCGGAGGGCGTGGAAACGCAGGCGCAGCGAGATTTCCTGGAGTGGAACGGATGCAAGCTGTATCAGGGCTACCTGTTCAGCAAACCCTTGCCGCTGGCTGAGTTCAAACAGACTTTCGGCCTGTAAAAAAAGACCGGACGTTTCTGCAACGTCCGGTCTCCTGAATGGCTTTCTGTAGCGGTCTTATCCGGCAGTGCGTTCCGCAGACTGAACCGTGTTCGCCACCAGCATGGTGATGGTCATCGGCCCCACACCGCCGGGTACCGGCGTGATGCACCCGGCCACTTCCTTGGCGGACTCGAAATCCACATCACCGCACAACTTGCCATCCTCCATGCGATTGATGCCCACATCGATCACGGCAGCGCCCGGTTTGATCATGTCGCCGGTGATCATCTTCGGGCGGCCGGTGGCGACCACCAGAATGTCCGCATCGCGCGTGAACTTGGCGAGGTCCTGCGTTTTGGAAGTGCAGATGGTGACCGTGGCATTGTGCTGCAACAGCAACAGCGCCATCGGCTTGCCCACGATGTTGCTGCGACCCACCACCACGGCATGTTTGCCTTCGATAGTGACGCCGCTCTTCTGCAGCAGCACCAGCGAGCCGTAAGGCGTGCAGGGTGCAAAGCGCATGTTGCCGGTAGCCAGCGCACCCACGTTGAGCGGATGGAAACCGTCCACATCCTTTTCTGGATTGATCGCGTTCAGCACCTTGTCGCTGTCGATGTGCTTGGGTACCGGCAATTGCACCAGCAGACCGTGGATCTTGGGGTCTTTGTTCAGTGCATCGATCTGTGCCAGCAATACGGCTTCGCTGGTATCGGCGGGCAGGGCGATGTGTTCGGAATGCAGTCCCAGTTCGGCACAGGCTTTCACCTTGTTGGCGACATATACCTTGGAAGCGGGGTCTTCTCCGACGATGATGACCGCCAGGCCGGGAGTGATGCCGCGCGCCTTCAATGCGTCGGCGCGCACCTTCCATTCGGCGCGCACTTCCTGCGCGATTGCCTTGCCGTCAATGATGCGTGCAGTCATCTCTGTACTCCTGATCAGAACTCGGGTTTGACTTTGGCGTTGTTGTAGTTATCAACGCCTTCCATGATCTCTTTGCGCGCTTCTTCGATGCCTTCCCAGCCGCCGATCTTGACCCACTTGTTGGGTTCCAGATCCTTATAGTGGGCGAAGAAATGCTCGATCTGTTTGAGGATGATCTCGGGCAATTCACTGTGGCTCTTCAGACCGCGGTACAGGGTGGACAGTTTGTCCACCGGCACAGCCAGCACTTTGGCATCGAAGCCGGATTCGTCTTCCATCTTCAGCACCGCCAGCGGGCGGCAGCGCACGACCACGCCACTGTTCAAGGGAACAGGTGTGATCACCAGCACATCGACCGGATCGCCGTCGTCGGACAAAGTGTGCGGGATGTAACCGTAGTTGCAGGGGTAGTGCATCGCGGTGTTCATGAAGCGGTCGACGAAGATCGCGCCGGAGTCCTTGTCGACTTCATACTTGACCGGCTCGCCGTGTTGCGGGATTTCGATGATGACGTTGAAATCGTCGGGAAGACTGTTGCCGGAAGGTACTTTGTTCAAACCCATGATGCTCTGCCTTTGCCATAAAAAATAAAGGCGCGGATTGTACCACCGGGCTGGGTTAAGCCCAATACCGCCTACTCGTCGGCCGCGATGACCGGAGCAGCTTCGAGCGCCAATGCTTCCAGCTGTGATGCTTCCAGATCCAGCAGGTTCAGACAGGTTTCGCCCAGCTTGCCCCATTCCCGGGTGAGGCTGAGGCCGAGTTGCTGCTGCACGAGATGTTCCGCAAGCTGGGTGACGGCAATGAGTTTGCGGCTGAGCAAAGGCGGTGGAGAGGTGGTGGTCGCCAGCACACTGCGGTCGTGGTGATGACGTATGGCCAGACAGATCTCTTCCGGCAACCACCAGCTCTGGGCCAGCACGCAGCCCACCATGGCATGGTTGGTCGGCAGGACAGCATCCTCTACCTGGGTGAAGCCCAGTTCTGCTTCATTGTTGGCGGAATTCAGAACTGAACTGTAGCTGGGCAAACGCTTGAGCAATACGGGGATGCCACAGTCGCGGAACAGTCCGAAAGTGTAGGCGTCTTCGGCAGGCAGCCCGACTGGCCGGAGTTGCAGGGCAAGCCATCCCGACAGACGGGCGAAGCGGGACGACGCATCCCAGAAACGCTCCATATTCGGTACCGTGGGGAAAGACTTGCGCAGGATGATGCCGGCCACGGCGCGGCTGGCGATGTTCAGACCGAGTATCACCAATGCTTCATTAACGGAACGCACGCGTTGCCGCGCACCGAAATACGGCGAGTTGGCGGTCTTGATCAGGCTGGCGGAGAGGCTGACGTCGGAACAGATGATGCTGGCCAGGCGGTGGTAGTCCGGCTCCTCCTTGCGTGTTTCGGCCATGAATCGATTCAGGATGGCGGGGCAGGGTGGAATGCCAAGGTCGAGCACCGCCTTTTCGACCATTTGATCGACAGCAGTGGGGTTGCTGGTGTTCAGGTTCAATTGTTGTTACTCCTTGCTTTCAGCCATGGCAATAGTTCTGAATCCGGCATCGGTTTGGCATAGAAAAAGCCCTGAATGGCATCGACACCGGCTTCGAGCAGGACGTCGATCTGTTGTTGGTTCTCGCAGCCTTCGGCCACGATGGTCATGCCCAGTTCATGGCCCAGCTGGGTGACTGCTTTGACGACTGATAGCGCGCGACGGTCATCGGGCAGGACAGTCACAAAGGCGCGATCAAGCTTGAGTTTTCCCGCCGGAATGTCCTTAAGGCTGGCCAGGCAGGAATAGCCGGTACCGAAATCATCAATGGACAGACTCACGCCGGTGGCAATGATCTCTTTCAGGTTGTGCTGGACAGTGTCGGAGATATCCATGAACAGCGATTCCGTCAATTCCAGTTCTATCAGTTGCGGGCTGACGTTCGAACATACCAGCGCGGCATGCAGCGCCCGCGTGAATTCGGGTGAGATCAATTGGGCGCGCGATACATTGATGGCCACCTTGGTCTCGTGTCCCGCATCTTGCAGGGCGCGGGCGTGCATCGCGCCCTGCAGCAGGCTGAATTCTCCCAGGCGGATAATGAGTCCGGTTTTCTCGGCGACCGGGATGAATTTCATGGGAGAGATAGTCTGCCCTTCGAGCTTGCAGCGCATAAGGGCTTCCACTGCCTCAACCTGTCCGTCGGCCCGAATGATCGGTTGGTAATGGAGGCAGAATCCGCCTGACTCCAGTGCTTCATGCAAGGTACTCTCGATTGATAGTTCTTCACGGGCAAGGCTGATTCCCAGACGTCCCGGGATCGGCTCGTCCCCGGAACAGACGATGTTGTTCCCCCCTTTGGATTTGGCGGCGAACATGGCGTGGTCGGCGCGCTCAAGCAGCGTAAGCGGATCTTCATTCGGTTCATGGACCGCGACACCGATACTGGCGGTCGGTCGCAGCGTCAGACTGCCGATACTGAGGGGTTCCTGCACGATGTCTGCCAGTTCGGCGGAAAACTGGAATGCTTGCTCGCGGTTGAATCCGGGTGCCAACAGTACGAATTCATCCCCGCCGACACGGGAAATCTCGGCGCGACCAAATACGCACGGGCGGAAGCGTGCGGCAATGTTTTCAATCACTTCATCGCCGATCAGATGACCGAACGACTCATTGATCTGCTTGAAGCGGTCAAGATCGAGCCAGATCACGGCGAATGTCTGGTGATTGACTGTCGCATCGGCCGCCAAGCGCATCGCTGTATGAAAACAGCCGAAGCGATTCAGAAAACCTGTAAGAGAATCGACGCTATTCATGTACCGTTAAACAATACTAGGGGTGTTGGAACAATTTCAGGCTGGCAAGGATAAACCAAATAATCCTGTCTGCAGAGTGGAATTGACAGACGATTGCAATGTGACTTGGCAGGTACCAGTTCAGGACGAGAGCCCGATGCGGAAAAAATATTGTCCATACTCTTTGGCGAGGGTATTATTCGCGCACTTGGCAAACATATCTAAAGATATGGGCGCAAAGTCTCCGGCCTAAGGGAAACTATGGTAGCGGGACTGCCGCAGAGACAACTCTGTCCTGTGTCTGTTTTTACCGTAGCTATATCTCTCCGAGGCTGAAGATATCATTCCCCATTCCGCATGCCTGCGCGCGTGTTCCCGGGGAGCTTCAGTAACTGAATTATTCAGCGGAGGTGTATATGACAAGCGATGAAGTTTTCTTCAAGTGGTTGCCCGAATACAGGTCAAGTCCAAAATCTGCTGTAAATTCGATTCAGTAAATCCGCATCCTCTCAG
>WOZO01000042.1 GCA_011620315.1 Sideroxydans sp.
GTGTGTATCTCCTTGACCAGATCGCCCATACCATCCTCTTCCAATCCTTTTTTGATGGCGCCAACGACATCCGCCGTATTCGCGTGATGGGCGATGACATAGCTCTCGTCCAGCAAGGCCACTTCGGTTTTCTGCGCGTGAGGCTGGCGCAGGATGCGCCCCACCAGTTGCGTCATGGCCGACAGGTTGGCGCTCGCCGCCAGGGCGCACAGCACGTAGGCGAAAGGGCAATCCCAGCCTTCCTGCAATGCCTGCTTGGTGATGATGACGCGCACCCGGTTGGTGGCGGAAAGCAAATCCTGATTCTCGGGCGCGGCCAGGTCGTTGGTATCCGCCGTCTTGATGGCGATTTCCGCCTCTTCCAGCCCGCCGCTATTGGTCAGCCATTCCTTGGCGTCCAGCGCATGAATCCTGTTGCCGTCGCGCTGGTCGTTGCCGGTGCGCTCCACCTGCACCAGCAGGATGGGACGAATGTAGCGCCCCGTATCGGCTTGCATCCTTCGCGCCGCATCGTCCAGCATGCGCAGGCGGTTGAGCGCGGCAGCCAGCGTGGTGCGCCAGTCGGCTTCGCTGCGCGCATCGAGATTGAGCGGCATCTTGATCATGCCCTCGCGGTCGAGGTCGATACCCTTGACCTCCACCAGCACGTTGGCGGGGCGCGCGGGCTTGGGCTTCTTGCCGCCGCTGGCCGCCACATCCTTGGGCGTGGCCGTCAGCTCCAACACGAAACAGGGGTTGAAGCCGTAGAGCGTCGAGAAGGCCAGTTCGGAAATCGCCTTGTGCCCCTCGTCCATCACCACGACGGGGCGGATCAGGCGCAGTGCGTTGCCCAGCGAATCCTTGATCTGCGGCCACGGATAGGCCGAACCGGCCAGGTCGTAAATATCGAGGTTGGGCGTTTGCGACCGCGCCACGGCATGCGCTTCCTGATCGCCCTCCGGCGGGAAAAAACCTTGCACGTCGCCCCGGTCGCGGAACATCTTCAGCGTATCCTTGTTCTCGCGGTTGGAGGCTTGCAACATCAGCAGCATCACGCACAAATGGCCTTCCACATCGCGCGCGTCGAGCTGGTCGCCCTTTTCCAGAATGCGCACCTTGTTGCCGGAAAGTACGTCCAACATTTGCCGGTACGGATGCTGGCGGTCGATCAATTGCCGCTTGGTCTGCGAATAAATCGCCTCGTTGGGCACGATCCACAGCACGAAGCCCTTGTTGCGCCCGAGATAGCGCCCGAAGATTTTCGACAGCGAAGCCACGGCGAGGAAAGTCTTGCCGCCGCCCGTCGGCACCTTGAACACCACATTCGGCACCGCGCGGCCAATGCCGTCTAGGCGCGGCGAATACGGTATCTCCTGCCGGGATTCCGGCAACTTGCCCGCCGTCCGCATCGCCTCCCATACCTTCAAAGGAAAATCGGGCACGGGCCGAATCAAATCGGGGTCGGTCTCCCCGGCATTGGCGGCGACGATCTTGTCGGCTTTCTTTTTTTGCTCCGCCAGTTCCGCCAGATAATCGTCCAGCCGCGCCAGCACGCGGCCCTGATAATCGAGGTCGCGCAAAGCCATGTCAGCCGCGCTCCACGCGATACAGAGCCCAAGGCAACGGCGCGAACTCGACGGACACCTTTTCCTCGTCCAGCAGCTTCTGCGAAACGAACTTGGCCGGGGCGAACACCAGATGTTTCTTGCCCGGCTTCGCCTCGGCAAGCGCCTTTGCCTTCGCCAATGTCAGCGCCGCCTCGCGCGACTTGAGGAAGTCCAGCTCAGGTTTGTAGATCAGCCACACATGGAACGCAGGCGATTCGCCGAGATACCCATGCCCGTCCTGCTCGACCACCTTGGCCGGATCGATGGCCTCGTTGGTCGCCATGTGGAACAGCAGCGCGCCCAAAGCCTCGAAGCTGGGCAGCGTCTCGCCGGTCAACATCCTGTCCATGTCGATGGCCTCGCCCAGCGTGCAATAAGTGAAACTGCCGCCCAGCCCCTCGGTCTTTTCCGTGATGGCCTTCACGCCCTCGACGGTCAGCTCGCCGTCCTTGACCTTCTTCTCGATCTTGTCGAAACGCTGGCCTTCCAGATTCTCGATGCTGGCGATGTGATCCAGCAGCTTATCGGCCTTCTTCAGGTCGCTGAAGGTGAGGGATTGCTTGAGCAACTCTTCGCGCTGCGTGCCCTGAAAGCTGTAGCCATTGATCACGCGGCGCACGCGCTCGGCGGTGAGCGTGTCGGCGTAGTTTTCGCATTCGATGAGGATAAAGCGGCGGTCGCCGCCTTTATTGTTTGCAGCGAGCACCGCATGGGCTGTAGTGGCAGAGCCAGCAAAGCTATCGAGAATAATGCTGTTAGGTTTCGTTGCAAGCGCAAGAATGCGACTGATGAGCCTTACGGGTTTCGGGTAGTCAAATGGATTTTCAGAACCAAGAATTTCTAGAATTTCCTTTTTTGCCTCTTGATTGTGTCCTACTTCATTATTGGGCCACCAAGTCCAGCTGCTAATACCTTCCGATCCATTCAGATAAGTTTTGATTCGCGGCCTTGCTGTGCCATTTGCACCGAACCAAATGCGCCCTTCTATTTTAAGCCTCAAGTATTCTGGTTCAAGCATTGACCAGCATCTTCCAGGTGGAGGCTCAACAAACTCACCAGTTGGCAATTCAATACGATATTGCTGATCCTTTCGCTTACTTGGATCTGGATTCTGAGCCGTCATATCAGTAGATGTCCAAGGGCCGTTTGGGTCATTATCTGTATTACTAAATTCCTCCTCTTGCTCAACTGAACGTTCTAATTTTGCAAGATTCAGGTCGGCCTTGCTTTTGGCATACACGTAGATCGTATCAAAGGCCGGCCCTAATTTTTTCCTGGCTTCCGGTGAAGTTCTTTTTTGCCAAGCAATAGCCGCAATAAAACACTCTGCGCCGAAGATTGAATCCAGCATCATTCGTAAGTGATGTGCTTCATTGTGATCAATGCTGATAAAGATAGAACCCGTCTCTGCCAGTAGCTCATGCAACAACCGGAGACGCGGCCACATCATCGCGCACCACTTGTCGTGGCGCAGGCCGTCCTCGATGCCGATGGGATTCTCGCTCAGCCACTGCTGCATCATCGGGCTGTTGACGTTGTCGTTGTAGCACCAGCCTTCGTTGCCGGTGTTGTAGGGCGGGTCGATGAAGATGCAGTCCACCTTGCCCGCATACATCGGCAGCAGCGATTTCAGCGCGTGCAGGTTGTCGCCGTTGATGATGAGGTTGCCGTCGAGGCGCGGCTCGCCGATGGACTTGTTTGCATCCGGCACCAATGGCCGGTGCGGCACGGCCAGGTGGTGGTTGAACACAAACTCCTTGCCCTTGAAATTCAGTTCAGGCATTGCTCCCTCGCTTATCTGTTCTTATGAGTTTCATCGTTTTGGCGGATATCCGGTTTGTTCGTTCCTGCGCCCTCCGGCGCAGCCCGGCTTGATGGGTAGGCAACACATTCAGTGATGCTGCCAGGCGAACTGCGTCTCGAGCGCTTCGAGCATGTCGAAAGTATCGAGGTAATCCACGCCGAACTGCACGCAAACGTTCGGGATCTTCACCCTGTTCCTGATGTTCGCATCGTAGGTTTCGTGGGTAACCACAACCTGCCCATGCTTCTTTGCATAGGCAATCAGCCAGGCATCGTTCCCCGTGGCGAATTCGGCCTTTGCTTCCGGGAGATATTGCTTTTCTGCCTGAACCCACGCCACCATTTCGCCAAACCATGCGGCGACTTCCGGGTCGGTCGCAGGAGCAAAGAAGCTCTTGGGCGCGGACTTCTTTACCCACTCGGTCAGATCATCCTTGCCTTGGTCGATTTCTTTCTTGATGCGATCTATGCTGAGCATGACTCCTTGCTTGTGCTGCCATGCGATGCATTCCCAGAACCCGGGACACACCCCAAACCTGTAATAACGCCGCTTGGCTTCCATCAGCACGTTGGCATCGAGCAGATATTGGGGTTTCGCAGTCATGTTCAGCTTGCTCCCAGCGCCTTGGCATACTTGTCGAAGGTTGCGCCATGCAAATCCGTCAGGCGATATGCATCGCGATAAAGCAAGCGTCCCTCTTTGGCTGCGAGGGCAACGGCACGCGCGAAGCGTTTGCCCAGCCGCACGTTCTGGGTCAGGTAAAAATCGCCTCCGCCAGCCGCTCGCGCCGCCTTGCGCCGCTCGTCTTCCTGATATGCACGGTAGAAGGACAGGAATTCGGCTTGCTGAATCAACCCCAAATCCTGTGCGCGCCGCGACGCGACAATCGGGCTGACCTTGAAGTGGCGGGCGATGGCTTGGAAAGGTTCGGCATCTTGAAGCGCCTGCGGCCAGTAGCTTTCGAATTCCGCCTCCGGCACCAGAAACTCCGCCGCGACCTTGTTGCAGAATTGTTCGACGGCAGATTCGGAAGGGGCCATGTTTTTCAGGTTGAACAAGGCGCTTTCGCCCACCCATAAATGCGCCAGCTCATGCGCCAAGGTAAACATCTGCGCGGACTTGACATCCGAACCGTTCACGAAAATCAGGGGCGCATACTTGTCCATCAGGACAAAGCCGCGAAATTCTTCGGTATCCAGTTTGCGGTGCGTGTCGTTGCCGACCACACCATTGATCGCAACCAGTATTCCTGCTTCTTCGATGGCCTCGCGCAGATGGCGCAACGCATCCGACCATGTGCCGTGGCGGCTGGCCCAGCCATCGTCGGTGCCGATCACCCGCCTGATCTGCTGTGCGACAGCGGCGGGAGACTCGCGCAAATTCGCCGAAGCAATGAAAGAAAGCGTCTCGACCCCGCGATCCACAAGATAGTCACGCATCCAGGCCTGACGGCGTTGCATGGTATGCAACGTATCAATCAGGTTGGGGCTTGCACTGCCCATAGGCCTGTCGCTCACCGTACGGAAATCAGGTATCGGCAACTTTTCCTGCGGAGGCGACGGCAGGAAAAAATAGCCCAACGGCGTCCACGTTTTCTTGGCCAATGCCTCAAGCTGCTTAAGTGTGGGCTGCGCCTCACCGGTTTCCCATTGCGCCAGTTTCGGAAATCGGCGCGCAAGGCCCTCCACGCTCCGACCGGAACGGTCGAGCGCCCAACGTATCAGTTCATGATTAACGTTCAGCGTCTGCATGGAGTACGAAATTGAAAATGAAAAATAACTGCACAGGCATTATCACACCATCCGCCGTAATCAAGGCCAGAAGCTATTTCTTACTCTTACTGGCCTTTGCATCCAGCTCGCGCAGATGCGCGAGCTTCTCCGCGATCTTGGCTTCCAGTCCGCGATCCACCGGTTCGTAGAAACTCACCTCGGGCATGCCCTCTGGGAAGTAATCCTCGCCCGCCGCATAGCCGCCCGCTTCGCTGTGCGCGTAGCGGTAGTTCTTGCCGTAATCGAGTTGCTTCATCAGTTTGGTCGGCGCGTTGCGCAGGTGCAGCGGCACTTCGCGCGAGCTGTCCTGTTTGACGAAAGCGCGGGCGGCATTATACGCGACGTAGCCGGCGTTCGATTTGGCGGCGACGGCCAGATACAGCACGGCCTGCGCCAGCGCCAGTTCGCCTTCCGGCGAGCCGAGGCGTTCATAGGTGGTGGCGGCATCGTTGCAGATCTGCATGGCGCGCGGGTCGGCCAGGCCGATGTCTTCCCAGGCCATGCGCACGATACGCCGCGCCAAGTAGCGCGGGTCGGCACCGCCGTCCAGCATGCGCACCAGCCAGTACAAGGCTGCATCGGGGTTGGAGCCGCGCACCGATTTGTGCAGCGCGGAAATCTGGTCGTAAAAGGCTTCACCGCCCTTGTCGAAGCGGCGCATCTTCTGCGCCAGCGTGGCGTCGAGGAACGCGACATCGATGTTGTTGCGACCCGCTGCCTGGGCGGCGGTATGCAACTGTTCCAGTACATTGAACAGGCGGCGCGCATCACCATCCGCGTAGCCGATCACACGCTCCTTCGCCGCCGCGTCGAATGTCAGCCCTTGCAGCGCCTCCTGCTGCGCACGCGCGAACAGCTGCCCCATCTCTTCCTCGGACAGCGACTGCAGCACATACACCTGCGCGCGCGACAGCAGCGCGTTGTTCAATTCAAAAGATGGATTCTCGGTGGTCGCGCCGATGAAGGTGACCAGCCCCTGCTCGACGAAAGGCAGAAAGGCGTCCTGCTGCGACTTGTTGAAACGGTGCACCTCGTCCACGAACAGGATGGTGTGGCGACCATTGCGCTGCAAAGTCTGCTCGGCTTGCGCGATGGCATCGCGGATGTCCTTCACGCCGGACAGCACCGCCGACAGCGGCAGGAACTCGGCATCGAATGCCGACGCCATCAGGCGCGCCAGCGTGGTCTTGCCCACCCCCGGCGGACCCCACAGGATCATGGAATGCAGCTTGCCGGACTGGAACGAGAGACGCAGCGGCTTGCCCTCGCCCAGCAGATGCGACTGGCCGATGACCTCGTCGATGTGCTTGGGACGCAGGCGCTCGGCGAGCGGCGCGACCGGCTGGTTGGGCGTAAAAAGGTCAGTCATTGAAAAATCCATCGTCACCTGTAAGTGCGAATTTACCTCGCAGAGGTTCTTGCACGCCGAGGGGGTTCGCACAACGCATATTGACACATGCGAATGAATTCGTACGTACAGCCATATCGCATCCCATAGCGGGTAGTCCCCAATATGCTCAACCAAGCCTGCCCGGAGCGGATTGGCGACAATATAACGGGCAATGTGCCGCAGGTCTTCTTCCTGACGCAGAGCATGATCGTAAAACGCTTTCTGCCACAAGCCGCCTTGTCGTTGCAGATAACGATTCACCCTGTGCGCCGAACGCGCCTTGAACTGCTTGATGACAGAAGACAAGTTTGAACGCCCACCCAACTTGAACAGCCAATGAACGTGGTCTGGCATAACGGCCCACGCAATAGAACTGACCGCATCTTCATGGTGCAGGATACGCATTTCTTCCACCACACATCGTGCGCAATCAAAGTCGGCGAAGTATCGTTTCTCTCGTTCGCGCAATACTGCGGTCACAAAATAGGTACGATTGAACTCGCTATAACAACCTTTACGCAAATCGTCGTAGGACATCACCGCATCCCATGCGGTCGAATAAATTCGACCATACAAGTTGCCACTTAAGTAGGTGCGAATTTATTCGCACGATTCATTCACCCAGCACATCTGCCCCCTTGGGCGGCACAAAGCGGAACAGCGACGGTGCGAGCTGCGGATTGCGCTTCATCTGTGCGAAACGCAGGATGGTGGTGTTGCCGAAGGCGTCGTTCAGTTCCATCGCGGCCAGTTCGGACTGCGCGTTGAAGCCCATGCGGATGGCGGAGAAGGTGGATTCCTTGCTGCGCGGTTTGGCGGTCAGCCAGTGCAATCCATACTGTTCGCCCGCTTCTTCCAGCAGAAAGTCGCGCTCGATTTCGTTGTTGCCGGACAGCAAAGCCGCCGGACTACTGCCCAGCGCGGCATCCAGTTTGCGCACGGTGACCTGTTCCAGATCGGCGTCGTACAACCAGAACTTCACACCGTCACCGACGATGAGCTGCTGGTAGGGTTTGCGATATTCCCAGCGGAACTTACCGGGGCGTACGAACTGCATGGTGCCGGATGCGATTTGCATCTTGTGGCCTTTGCTGTCGAGCACGGTCTGGGTGAACTCGGCCTGCGCGGAGCGCGTGCCGGAGATGAATGCCTTGAGCTGGTCGACGGCACCGGCATGTGCAGTCATGGGCAACAACGAAAAACAAAGAATCAGTCCACGAAAAACACGAAATGCACGAAATAGGGCTGTCATCTTCAGCATTCTGGGAGTTTCCAAGGTTTTGTTCGTGGCTTTCGTGTTTTTCGTGGACAGATTTGCATGTCATTCCTGCCGTGCCGGCGCAAGCACTTCGCGGTTGCCGTTGCCCTGCATCGGCGACACCAGCCCGGCCTGTTCCATCGCCTCGATCAGGCGTGCGGCGCGGTTGTAGCCGATGCGCAGATGGCGCTGCACCAGCGAGATGGAGGGGCGGCGTGTTTTGAGCACGATCTCCACTGCCTGGTCGTATAAGGCATCCGCTTCGGCATCGCCGCCACCGCCGTCGTATTCGCCTTCTGCCGGTTCGTCCATCGAGGTGAGGATGCCTTCGATGTAGTTCGGTTCGCCCTGCGCCTTCAGGTGCTCGGTGACGCGGTGCACTTCCTGATCGGAGACGAAGGCACCGTGCACGCGCTGCGGATAACCGCTGCCCGGCGGCAGGTAGAGCATGTCGCCCTGGCCCAGCAGCGCCTCCGCGCCCTGCTGGTCGAGGATGGTGCGCGAGTCGATCTTGCTCGATACCTGGAACGCCACGCGCGTGGGTACGTTGGCTTTGATCAGGCCGGTGATGACGTCCACCGACGGACGCTGCGTGGCGAGCACCAGATGGATACCCGCGGCGCGCGCCTTCTGCGCCAGACGCGCGATGAGCTCTTCCACCTTCTTGCCGACCACCATCATCAGGTCGGCCAGTTCGTCGATGAAAATCACGATGAAGGGCAGTTCTTCCAGTGGCTCGGGCGATTCAGGCGTGATGCTGAACGGGTTGCTCAGCGGCTTGCCTTCCTTGATCGCGTCACGCACTTTCTGGTTGTAACCGGCGATGTTGCGCACGCCGAGTGCAGACATCAGCTTGTAGCGTTTATCCATCTCCTGCACGCCCCAGTTGAGCGCGGAAGCGGCCTGACGCATGTCGGTGACCACCGGCGCGAGCAGATGCGGGATGCCTTCGTACACCGACAGTTCCAGCATCTTGGGGTCGATCAGGATCAGGCGCACTTCCTGCGGTGTGGATTTGTAGAGCAGCGACAGGATCATGGCGTTGATCGCCACCGACTTGCCGGAACCGGTGGTACCGGCCACCAGCACGTGCGGCATCTTGCCCAGATCGGCGACCACGGGTTTGCCGGAGATGTCCTTGCCCATGGCCATGGTGAGCGGCGAATGCATGTCGGCATACACCTGCGAGCCGAGGATCTCGGACAGGTGCACCATCTGCCGTTTCGGGTTGGGCAGTTCCAGCGCCATGCAGGTCTTGCCGGGGATGGTTTCCACCACGCGGATGCTGACCACTGACAAGGCGCGCGCCAGGTCGCGCACCAGATTGACAATCTGGCTGCCCTTCACGCCCACGTCGGGTTCGATCTCGTAGCGCGTGATGACCGGGCCGGGATAGGCGCCGACCACCTTCACGGTGACGTTGAAGTCGTTGAGTTTGCGTTCGATCAGGCGCGAGGTGAATTCCAGCGTCTCGGCGGAGACCGTGTCGGTCTGCCTGGTTGCCTGATCGAGGATGTGCAGCGGCGGCAGCGGCGAATCGGACATGTCGGCGAACAGAGAGACCTGCTTCTCCTTCTCCACCCGCTTGGACTTCGGCACCTCGACCACCGGCATCTCGATGTGGATGGGCTGGTGGTCTTCGACGCGCTTCTTCTCTTCTTCCACGTTCACTTCGCGGCGCTGCGTGGCCTGCGCGCCGATGCGCTTGTCCTGCCAGGTCTGCCAGCGGTTGCGCGCCCACAGGTAGCCGTCTTCTATCCATTCGCCCAGACGGTCGATGAAACGCAGCCAGGACAAGCCGGTGTAAAGACTGAAGCTGACCGCCATCATGGTCAGCAGAAACAGGGTCGCACCGACATAACCCAGCACCTGCGCCAGCCAGCCACCCAGTGCCGCACCCAGCATGCCGCCCGGTGCCTGCGGCAGTTCGACCTGCCAGCTGTAGAGACGCAACGCTTCCAGCGCACTGCTGGACAGCAGCAGGATAAAGAATCCGGTCAACGACCACCACAGGGTGCGCACGTCGAACAGACTGTCGGCGCGCATGCGGCGATAGCTCGCCCAGACGCGCTGCAGCATGAGCGTGACCAGCCACCAGGCGGAGAAACCGAATACATAGAGCAGCACGTCGGACAGCCAGGCACCGAATGCACCACCCGGATTCTGTGTGACGGCAGTGCTTGCCTCGTGCGACCAGGCAGCGTCGTTGTGGTCGTAGCCGGCGAGGATCAGGATCAGGTAGGCGGCCAGCGCCACCAGCAGCAGCCAGCGCGATTCGCGCAACAGATGCAGCATCCGCTCGGGCAGCGGCGCGCGTGCGCTTTCCACTGCAGCCATCAGGCAGCCCCGGCAGGTTTGGAATCTTCAGCCTCTTCCTCGCCATTCTCGGCGATGAAACCGAAGCGGCGGGCCGTTTCCACGGCGTCGACACGGGAGTTGACGTGCAGGGTCTGATAGATGGCGGCGACATGGATCTTGACCGTGCCTTCCGCCAGGTCGAGTTCGCGCGAGATGTCCTTGTTGCTCATGCCGGTACCGATCAGTTGCAGCACCTGCAACTGGCGCGGGGTGAGTCCGTACTTGCTGGCGCGCAGACTGCGCTTGTCGTTGAGCGCCATCCCCGGCTCCAGTTTTGATACGGCTTGTTGCAACAATTGCGGCGGAACGTACACGCCGCCGTCCAGCACCATGCGCAGTGCGGACAGCATGGATTTGCTGGGTGACATCTTGGAGATGAAGCCCATCGCGCCGAGGTTCATCACGCTCTCGATATCGTCGCGGTGGTCGGAGCCGGAAACGACCACCAATGGCACGGCGGGGAAGCGTTGGTGAAAAAGTTGCAGCGAGGAGACGCCGTTGCTGTCCGGCATGTGCAGGTCCAGCAGCGCCAGATCCAGGTCCGGGTTGACCACGACCAGTTGCAGGGCCTCGGTGAAATTACCGGTATCGAGTATCTCTACTTCGTCGGCCAGTTGCTGTAACACATAGCGCATGCCATCGCGGAACAGCGCGTGATCATCCACCAGCAGTACCTTGATCTTCATTCTCTTGTCCCCTTTTGCAGCCCCCTCCCCCAACTTCCCCCGCAAGCGGGAGAAGAAACAATCGTGAAAGGCGGTCTTCAATTCTCGGGCGCAATCATATCACCCCGGCCATGGGCATTCAGCCGCTAATGCTTGCCGGTAAGCGCGAAATACATCATTGCGCGCAGGCGGATCGGCGCGATGGGTTTGTGCAGCAGGATCGCGCCGCTGGCATGGATCGCATGCAAGGTCTCGCTGGCCGTATCGCCGGTCAGCACCACGGCCGGCAGATCGGTGCCCCACAGTTCGCGCATGCGGCGGATGACGTCGAGGGCCGTCCAACCCTGCGGCAAACGGTAATCGCAGACCAGCACGTCGGGCCGTTGTTCCGCCACATCAAGTTCGCGTATCACTTCGTCAGCCGCTTCCGATGTGAATACTTTGCAACCCCATTGCCGCATCAGTTCGACTGTCGATTCGCGGATATCCGGATCGTCTTCGACGAGGGCGACCACCCTGCCGCTCAGATCGTATTCGGAATGCGAAATGACGAAAGGTTGCGCCAGCTGTCCCGCGTCCCCCTTGGGGATGCTGAAGAAGAAGGTCGATCCGGCACCGGGTTCCGATCTGACCTGCAAGCCGCATCCCATCAATTGGTCGATACGGCGCACGATGGTGAGCCCCAGCCCCAGCCCTTTGCGGCGGTCGCGATGCGGGTTCCCCACCTGGTAATACTCCTCGAAGATATGCGGCAATGCTTCCGGCCTGATGCCGATACCGCTATCCGCCACTTCTATCTTCACCCTGTCGTCCGTGCATGCGCAGCACACCAGCACACCGCCGTGATCGGTATAGCGAATGGCATTGGAGATCAGGTTGCGCAGCATGCGTTCCAGCAGGAAGGGGTCGCTGTACACCACCGCGTCGCAAACCGAACCAGCGCACTGCCCGCCAACGTGGGACATATCAAAACTCAAACCCTTGGCTTGGGCGAGCGGCGCGAAATCGCCATAGAGACGGTCCAGCAGCGGCGCGATGGCAAAGTGCTGCCAGCGCGGCTCGACGATGCCGGCATCCAGGCGCGACACGTCGAGCAGGTCATCGAACATATCCACCAGCGCGTCGACAGACTTGCCGATCTGTCCGGCCAGGCGCAACGGCTCTTTTTCCCTGACGGTCTCCTGCAAGGCCTCGGTGAACAGCCGCAGCGCCTGCAGCGGCTGGCGCAGGTCGTGGCTGGCTGTCGCCAGGAACTTCGATTTGGCGCGACTGGCCGACTCCGCCTGCTCCAGCGCTTCGGCGATATCCGTCTCGCGCTGGCGCAACTCGCGCAGCAGCCCCTCCTTCTCGAAGCGTTGCCGCAATGCAAGCTCGAAGGTGTACATCAGGCGCTTCGCCGTATTCAGCATGAACACGATGAACACCACCAGCATCAGCGCCAGAAACCAGTGCTGTTTGTCGTTATCCAGTGCCAGACGGACAACGAGCGGCACCAGCAGCACGAGCAGATACAGGAACTGGGAGGGACGATGCACCGGGTTGATCGTCACGCCGCCGGAAGCAAAACCCATCGCCACGCAGATGATAATGATCTGGTAGGCAAGGTTGCCGGGCAGATACATCAGCAGCCAGGCGGCGCCCCATACGGAAGCACCGAGCACAGTATTGAATTTGAAGCGCGTGTCCCAGCGCCTGCACTCGTTCAATCCGAATGCCGCATTGCGGAACCGCCACCATTGGCTCATCTCGAACGCTTGCGCGGCAAAGGCGAAGGCCATCCACAGCAGCAAGGTATCGTGAGACATCATGTCCCACATCAGCCACACCATCAGCGGCACGATGAACATGGCCGGCAACACCATGGTCGGATAGCTGGCGATGCGCGCGCGCACCTGCTCGCGCCGCACCGGAAGGTTGTCCTCGTTGATATCGAACTTCAGGAGATTGGCCAGTACGCTCATTTCATCGCCAGCAACAGTCGAATATCCTGTGCCAAATATTCGGGCCGTTGCGCAAAGGGCGACAACAACACCGGCCTGCCGGATGGCGCGATCAGGTAAGTGCCGGCCGAATGGTCGAGCGTATAGCTGCCGCTCTTGGTCGCATGTTTCTCGTAGACGATGTCGAAGGCCCTGGCTGCCTGCGCGGTCTCCTGCGCATCACCGTACAGGCCGAGGAAGGCGGGATAAAAGGCGGGCGTGTATTGCGCCAGCAATTCGGGGTTGTCGCGCTCGGGGTCGAGCGTCACGAACAGCACCTGCACCTTTTCCGCATCCTTGCCCAGCATGCGCATCACCTGCGCCATGTCGGCCAGCGTGGTGGGACATACGTCCGGGCAATGGATATAGCCGAAGAACAGTGCCACCGCCTTGCCGCGAAAATCGGCCAGCGTCACGGGCTTTCCGGACGGGTCGTGCAAGCGGAAATCGGCCTGCGCGTACCGGGCGGTGACCTCGTTCGCCTTGAACGGCGAAGGCAGCTTGGGTTCGCCGCAGGCAGTAAGCAAAAACAGTGATGACAGCAACAAGACGTTACGCTGCGACATGACATGCTCCAGTCCAACCGTGCACATAGAATGTGTACGAGACCTTGAACAGCCCGTACACCCCGAATCCGGTCACCAGCAATCCTGCCGCCAGCCGCAGGCGCGGCGATTGCACCCAAGCGCGCACGCTTTCCCAGAACATGCCGATGGCCAGCAGATTGGGCAATGTTCCCAGACCGAATGCCAGCATGGTTAACCCGCCCTGCGCCGCATCACCGCTGGCCAGCGCCGTGAGCAGCACGCTGTAAACCAGCCCGCACGGCAACCAGCCCCACAGCACGCCCAAGCCCAGTGCGCGCGGCACCGTGTTCACCGGCAACAGTCTGGTGATGAAAGGCTGCAAGCGCTTCCACAGACCGCTGCCGAGTTGCTCCAGACGCCGAACCGCGCCCCACACGCCGGCCAGATACAGACCGAGCATGACCAGCATCAAACTGGACAGCGCGAACAGCAGATGCTGCACCGGCACCGCATCGCGCATCAGCAGCCCGGCCTGCCCCACCGCGCCGACCAGCGCGCCCGCCACGGTATAGCTTGCGATGCGCCCGCTGCTGTAGGCCAGATGGAACGGCCAGCGCGCACGCTGCGGCGGCACTTGCGCGGTGAATATGCCGACGATGCTGCCGCACATGCCCAGACAGTGCACGCCGCCCAGCAATCCCACCATGAACACCGCAAAGATGCTGAACTCACTCATTCGCCGGCTCGCGCTCCAATAATTTCAAATCCAGATACTGTGCTGTCCGCTTCACATCGGGCGACGCCTGATACGGCACGATACCGAGCAACGGTGCCGTGATCCGCTCGCGCAGCGCGTCGATGTTCTCCTGCAGCGCAGGCATCGTTTCATCCAGCACGTTGGCTATCCAGCCCGCGCATTCTAGTTGATGCGCCTCGATGGCGGCCATGGTCAGCAACGCATGATTGATGCAGCCCAGTCGCATACCCACCACTAGGATCACCGGGATATTCAGCTCGCGCGCCATATCGGCAAAGGTGAGGTCTTCGTTCAGCGGTACCAGAAATCCGCCCGCACCTTCCACAACGACCTCATCAGCTTGCCCGGCCAGTTCATGATACGAGGTCAGGATGCGCTGCAGCTCGATGCACACGCCGACATGCCGTGCCGCAAGATGCGGCGCGACGGCGCGCGGGAAGCAATAGGGATTCACCTGTCCGTAGCCCGGTTGCAGCGTGCTGGCCGCCCGCAGGGCGAGCGCATCCTCGTTGTGGTCGTGCTCGTCGCAACCCGCCGCGACGGGTTTGAACCCGGTCACCTGTTTGCCCTGCGCGGCGAAGCCGTGCAGCAGCGCGCAACTGAGCAACGTCTTGCCGACGCCGGTGTCGGTGCCGGTGATGAAATAACTCATAACTTGAAATCCGTCTTGATGATCGCCCGCCCGTCCGGCGCGGCCTTGGGCGCGGGTTTCCAGGCGTGGCCGTAGACGATCTCGAAGGTGGCCGGCAATTTGCCGTTGCGGCGCAATGTCTCGTAGTTCGCCAACACGCGCTGCCAGGCCGCCTTGCCCATCATGCCGGACGCGCGGCCCGCAGTGGCATTGTGGGCACCGATACTCTTCAGGTCCTGCATCACCGCGCGCGCGTCCTCATAGGTCAAAGTGAGTGTCTCCATCTCCATCACCGGATCGGCGAAACCGGCCGCCACCAGCATATCGCCGACATCGTGCATGTCCACAAAGCGGTTGAGGTGATTGTAGCCGTCCACGTCGCGAAACGCGATGCGCAATTCCTTGAGCGTATCCACGCCGAAACAGGAGAACATCAGCAAGCCGCCGGTGTTCAGGATGCGGTGCAATTCGACGAAGGTGGCGGGCAGATCGTTGCACCATTGCAATGCCAGATTGGACCACACCATGTCGATGCTGCCGGACGCGACGGGTAGCGCTTCCACATCGGCGCACAGAAATTGTTCGCGGTGCCCCTGGAACAGCTTGCGCCACCAGCCGGATGTGCCGCGCGCGTGCTGCAGCATGCCGAGCGCGATATCGAGCGCGGTGATAGTCGCCTTCGGATAGCGTTCGCCCAGCTGCCGTGTGCCCCAGCCGGTGCCGCTGCCCACATCCAGCAGGCGCGCCGGTTGCAGCTTGATGTAATCCAGTTTCTCCAGCATGCGGATGCACACTTCGCGCTGCATCACCGCCGCCGCATCGTAGTCCGACGCGGCACGGCTGAACGCGCGGCGCACCTGCTTCTTGTCTATCTCGAATTCATTCATGCAAGAATCTCTTTATATGCTGGACCACTGTATCGGTATGCGACAGGAACGGCGCATGTGCCGCACCTTCTATCTCGACCACCCGCGCGTTCGGCATCACCCGCGCCAGATATTGCGAAGCTTCCGGTGGCGTCAGTTTGTCGCGCTGACCGGCGATGACAAGCGTCGGCTGTTTGATTGCGGCAGCCTGCTCGCGCAGATCGGCATCGCGCAAGATCTCCAGTCCGCCGCGCAACGCGGACAGATCGGGTTCGCCGCGGCTGAATAATTGCTCGCGCAACGCCGCCAGCAACTCGCGCTCGTGCTCGCTGCCGCGCACCTGCAAGGCAAGGAATCGACGCAGCGTTGCCGCATGATTCTTTTCCAGTTCTGCCGCGAACTGTTGCAATGTTTCGCTAGCCATCCCGCACAACCAGCCTGCGCGCTGCGTAAAACAGGGCGTGCTTGCCAGCAGCAGCAGGCGCTCGACCTTGTGCGGCGCACGCGCCGCCCAGTCTTGCGCGATGATGCCGCCGAGCGACCAACCGAGCACTGCGACAGGCTGTCCGAACTGCGCATCAAGTTGTTCAACGATGCCGTCCAGCGTGACATCGCCTTGCGCCCCACTTGCGCCATGCCCGGGCAGATCGACGTTGTGCACTGCAAAGTCGTCCGCCAATCGGATGGCGGCCTCGCCCCAGATGCCACCGTGCATGCCCCAGCCATGCAGCATGACCAGCGGCCGGCCCTGCCCCGTCACTTCAACATGCAAGCGCATGCAATGCCTCTATCAATCGTTGCACATCTTCTTCCGAGTGCGCGGCAGACAAGGTGATACGCAGGCGCGCCGTGCCCTGCGGCACGGTGGGCGGGCGGATCGCCGCGACCCAGATGCCGCGCGCGCGCAATCCTTCGCTCAACCCCAGCGCCTGTTTGTTGTCGCCGATCAGCAAAGGCTGGATGGCGGTGTCGGACGGCATCAGTTGCCAGGGCAGATCACTCAACCCTTTGCGCAGCTGCACAACCAACCGCTTCAAGTGCGCGCGCAAGGCATCACCCTGCGCGATCAGTTGCAGACTGGCCAGCAGGGCCACGGACAAGGCCGGCGGTGTGGCGGTGGTGTACACATAACTGCGCGCCTGATTGACCAGCGTATCGATCACCACCCGCTCGGCGGCGACGAAGGCACCGGACACACCGGCCGCTTTGCCCAGCGTCCCCATCAGGATGATGCGCGGCGAGTCCAGCCCGAAATGCGAGAGCGACCCGCTGCCCTGTTTGCCCAGCACGCCAAATCCGTGCGCATCGTCCACCAGCAGCCAGGCATCGTGTTTCTCACATAGCGCGAGCAACTCGGGCAGCGGGGCGATATCGCCATCCATGCTGAACACGGCATCGGTGATCACCAGCTTTCTGCCGCTTTGCTGCTTCGACAGCAGGCCGTCCAGTTGCGCCATATCACCATGACGATAGCGTTGTACATTTGCACGCGACAACAACATCGCATCGTTGAGTGACGCGTGATTCAACTTGTCGGCGAACACCGTGTCGTCTTTGCCGACCAGCGCCTGCACCACGCCGAGATTGGCCATGAAGCCGGTCGAGAACAACAGGGCGGCGGGTTTACCGACGAAGGCGGCAAGGCTTTGTTCGAGTTGATGGTGCGGTGTGAAATGGCCGTTCACCAGATGCGCCGCCCCCGCCCCCACACCCCACGCTGCCGCGCCCTGCTGCAGGGCGGCGATCAGTTGCGGATGGTTGGCGAGGCCGAGGTAGTCGTTGCTGCTGAACGCGAGGTGGGGTTTGCCGTCGACGATGATGTGCGGCGACTGCGGCGTTTGCAGCGTGCGACGCTGGCGCAGCAACCCCTGTGCGGCGCGCTCGTCAAGCTCACGTTGCAGCGCCGCAAAGGTCATCAGTGTTTCTCGGCGAAGGGGTACATGCCCAGCTTGTCCATCAGCGCCCGGTCGCGCTCGACATCCGGGTTGCCGGTGGTCAGCAACTGTTCGCCGTAGAAGATGGAATTGGCACCGGCCAGGAAGCACAGGGCCTGCACGGCATCGCTCATCTGCTGGCGTCCGGCGGACAGGCGCACGCGCGCGGTGGGCATGGTGATGCGGGCGACGGCGATGGTGCGCACGAAGTCCAGCGGGTCGATGTCTTCCTGCTGTGCCAGCGGCGTGCCTTCCACCTTGACCAGATTGTTAATCGGCACGCTCTCGGGATAGGGTTCCATGTTGGCCAGTTGCGCGATCAGGCCGGCGCGCTGCGTCAGGCTCTCGCCCATGCCCACGATGCCGCCGCTGCACACATGCATGCCGGCATTGCGCACGCGTTCCAGCGTGTCGATGCGATCCTGATAGTCGCGCGTGCTGATGATGTCGCCGTAGAATTCCGGCGCGGTGTCGAGGTTGTGGTTGTAGTAGTCGAGTCCGGCCTGGCGCAACTGCTCGGTCTGCTCGTCATTGAGCATGCCCAGCGTGGCGCAGGTCTCCATGCCCAGCGCCTTGACCTCTTTCACCATCTCCACCACGGCTGCCATGTCTTCCTTGCTCGGCTCGCGCCAGGCGGCGCCCATGCAGAAGCGGTCGGCACCGGCGTCCTGCGCGGCCTTGGCCGCTTTGATCACTTCCTGCACTTCCAGCATCTTGCGGTTCTCCACGCCCGCGTCGTGGAACGCGGATTGCGGGCAGTAGCCGCAGTCCTCGGAACAGCCGCCGGTCTTGATCGACAACAGAGTGGAGAGCTGTACCGCGTTCGGATCGAAATGCTCGCGATGCACTTGCTGCGCCTGGAACAGCAGGTCCGAGAACGGCAGCTTGAACAGTTCTTCGATGGCTTCCACGCGCCAGCGTTGCGGCGTGGCCAGTGTTTTAGCTTTGGCGGGTCGAACGAGCGTGATGGGCTGGCTTTGCATTTTGGTGTTTGCTTTCAGAGGATTCAGCGCTAAATTGCGGCACGCATGTTCGTTGATGGAGATCATGTTGTCAATTTTGACCGCAAAATTGCTGAACATCCGCCCATATATTGCCCACTTGCTGCCGACGCAGCCCTGCTTCCTGTGCGGCGCCTCCAGTCACGACGGATTATGCTGCGCCGCCTGCTTCGGCGATCTGCCTCATCATGCAGGCCCGAGTTGTAGCGTGTGCGCTGCGCCCCTGCCTTCTGGCGGGGTGTGCGGACGCTGCTTGCAGCATCCTCCCGCGTACGCTCGCTGTGTCGCGGCATTCCGCTACGAGTTTCCGCTGGACAGTTTGATCAAGGCGCTCAAGTTCGACGAACAATTGATCGTCGCCAACTTTCTCGCCGACACACTCGCTGCGCGCATCAGCCTCCTCCCCGACTGCCTGCTCGCCTTGCCGCTGCATCCGGCACGTTTGCGCGAACGCGGCTTCAACCAATCGCAGCTACTCGCCGCGCGCATTGCCCGCACGCTGCAGTTGCCCCTGCTCGCCAACGCGGCATTCCGCGCAAGGGACACACCGCCGCAATCCTCTCTGCCCTGGCGCGCGCGCCATCGCAACGTGCGCCAGGCCTTCGCATTGGCAGTCGGGTTGGACGTGCGCGACAAACATATCGCCATCGTGGATGACGTGATGACCACCGGCGCTTCCATCGACGCTTTGGCGCACTTGCTGAAAAAGGCCGGCGCGCGCGAGGTCAGTGCCTGGGTAGCGGCACGCACCATGCCGCATCGGGGAAAGAACTAGGGGAGGCTCGCCAGCTTCTGCTGCACAAAGGCCGCCAGCTCGGGCGCAAGGGTATGTGTAGCGAGCGCCTGTTTGTAGGCCAGCTTGGCATCCTCGATGCGCGCCAGTGCCTGCAGCGAGATGGCATAACCCACGCGCCACACACCGTTGCGCGGCGATATCTGCAGCGCGATCTGATAATGATTGACCGCCTCCTTGTGGCGATTCTGTCTTTGCAGCAATGCCGCATAGAACGACTGGTAGTCGGCACTGCCATCCGCAGCAGACAGACGCGCTTGCAATGTGTTCAATGCCTCATCCAGCTGCCCGCGCCCGAGCTGCATCCTGGCCAGCGCCATGGCATACGTTAAACGCACCGGCTTCAGCTGCAGGCCGACCTGCAGGAGACGTTCTGCCGCTGCTTGCTGGCCGTTCTCCTGCAGCAGGGTTGCCATCGCAAGTCGGGCGGCTTCATGGTGTTCATTGGCCTTTATTGCAGCCTCATAAGCGGCCATCGCCTCGGGCAGCTTGCCCTGCTGTTGCGCTTGCACCCCTTTGCGGTAATCCGCATCAGCGCGCTGCTTGGGGCTGATGTGTTTGAGAGGCTGCGCCGGTTCCCGATAGGTAATGACAGGCGGACTGCTCGGCGCTTCCTGTTTTGGTTCCGGCAGCGGCTCGGCTGCCATGTCATTCACCAATGGACGCTGCATCACCGATGGCGTTGCAGTCGGCAGTTCTTTTTCCCGCAGCGACTCGGGCAGCGGCAGCACGCTTAGCTCATAGCTCAGCCGTGTCGCGGGTTCAGACCCCGGCGCTTCATTCGAAACCACAACTGCCTCTGCAGCCGGGGAAATGACTCTGCCCTGCACCTCCGGCTCTACACGCGTTTCTTTATGCATCCACATCCATGCGCCCGCGCCCAGCAATAGCAGCATCCCGGCAGCAAGTGCCAGCGGCTTGAGCCAGTTTCTGCCGGGAAGTGCGGGAACGGCACGGATCTGCGTCTGGTCCGGCGAGGTGTGTGCACCGCGCTGCTCAAGCTGATTCAAAACCTGATTGATCAGACTCATGCCCAGACCACCAATGCGATGACGCTCAGCGCCACAGCGATGACCAGCCCTGACAATGCCCATGGCAGCCAGTCGCGTTTCACTTCCGGGGTGTCTGCGGCGGCCTGCGCCACATGTTTGCTGCCGACCTGCTGACGCCCTTCGGCGAAAGCCAGCATCAGCGCTTTGTGCGCCAGGATATTGATCAAGCGCGGCGTCCCGCTCGTGACGCGATGCATCTTGCTTACGGCGGATCCGGCGAACAAAGTTTCGCCCGCGTATCCGGCCACGGCAAGGCGGTGGCGCAAATAGCGCTCCAGCTCGTCTTTGCGCAGGCCTTTCAGTTCGTACTGGAAGCTGATGCGCTGGCGCAGCTGGCGGACGGAGTGGTGACGCAGCCGCTCGTTCAATTCCGGCTGGCCGAACAGCACCACCTGCAGCAGTTTGCGTTTCTCCGTCTCCAGATTGGTCAACAGACGCAGTACTTCCAGGCTCTCCAACGGCATCGCCTGCGCCTCATCCAGACAGACCAGCACGCGCTTGCCTTCGCGCGCGAAATTGAGCAAGGCGCGCGTCAGCTCTTTGAGCAAAAGGTGTTGGTCCACATCGGGGGCCAGCTCGATACGGAATTCGTCCGCCAGCGCCAGCAGCAGGCTGCGCGGCTCCAGATAGGGATTGGGCAGATAGGCCGTTACAAAGCGCGTACCCGTTGCTAAACTGCCGGCATCTTGCGTGCCGATCAGTGTCGTCGCCTGCTTGCCCTGGCTCAGCGTGGAAAGGAATTTGCGGCACAGCAAGGTCTTGCCGTTGCCCACTTCGCCGGTGATCTTGATGAAACCCTCGCCGTTGCGCGCGGCAACCAGCAACGTGTTAAGACCCTCCTGGTAATTCGTGCAGGCGAAAAAGAAGCTGGTATCCGGTGTCAGCGAAAAAGGGGGCTCGCGCAGTCCGAAGTGCCGCAGATACATCGGTTTTAACGAGATACTCGCGTAGCGAGGGCATACCGCCCCCCCCGCGCTGCGGGAGAGGGGGAACGGTGGCGGGGGAAATGCACACGATACTGACAGTTCATTTTCGCTATACCACGTGCGTTAACGGGACATGCTCTTGATGCGGTCACGACTGCGCGTAATGTCGTCGGACCAGTCTTTTTCACTGTTCACGACCGTCGGCTTGATCAGGATCACCAACTCGCGCTTCTGCGAAACTTGACTGGTCTGGCCGAATACCGATTTGGGCAATCCCGGCAGACCTGACTGGTCTTCATATGTCGCCTGGCGCATCAAACCGCCGATGGCCACGATCTGGCCATCTTTTGCACGCACGATGCTGTCCGTCTCGGATACCGAACTGGAAGCCAGCGGCAGATTCAACACCCCTCCCACACCGCCCACGTCCACCGTCTTGTTGACGGTAGTCACCAGACTGACGGATGGATGCACGTGCAGAATGATCTCGTCGTTCTCGTCGATACGCGGCGTCACATCCAGCGCGATTCCGGAGAAGAACGGCTGCAGGGTCACGCTGGGCGTGCTGGTGGTGGCCGTGCCGGTGGTGGTGGTGTTCGTCACGTTGGTCACAAAGAACTCGTCCGTGCCCACTTTCAGCACCGCCTTCTGGTTGTTCAGCGTGGCGATACGCGGACTGGACAGCACGTGCACATCACCCTGCGATTCGAGGAAGTTCAGCAAAGCTGCGAAGTTGCTGGTCTGGAAGGCGAGGCCGAACATCGAGCCACCCACTCCGTTTACCGCGGTTGTTATCGCCGCGCCGGGCGTTGCAGTGATAACCGCATCGCTGATAACTTGGGCAGCGCCATTGACACTTGGCTTAAGCGTTGCGCCGGGGGATAAGACCCCCAAAGATCCGCTGCTGTTCGTGCCGCCGTTCAGCCTGCCGAAGGTAGACCAGTTAACACCCGACTGGAAGGAATTGTTCAGTTGCACTTCCACGATCTTGGCTTCCAGGATCACTTGGCGCTCGATGGAAATCTGCGAAGCCTTGAGATAGGCGGCGACATTCTTCATCTCATCCGCCATCGCGCGCACCACGATCACGCCCGACATCGGACTGATCACCACACTGCGGCCTTTCTCGTTGCCGACGATGGCAACCAGCGACTTGCTCAATTCCTCCCAGAAATCGGCACTGCTGGTCATGCTGACCTTGCTGCTGTCGAGTGCCGTTCCCTGGTTGCTGGTCGAATTGGTGGCCACGCCGTTGGCACCGGTAGTGGAAGTTGGGGTATCCGACACGGAACCGGAGGTCACGCGCAAACTGGATTTTCCTTCGCGCTGCCCGGTCAGGTAATTCACATGAAAAATGCGCGTCTGCAGGCCCAGCGGCTGGATATAGATGCGCGTGCCATCGATCTTGTACTCATAACCATACATCTCGCGGATGGATTCCAGCGCGTCGAATACGGTCACATCTCTCAGGTTGAGCGAGATATTGCCGCCCACATCCGGATGCAGCAGCATGCTGTAGCGCGTGCCGGATACGATGGCCATGAACACCTGTTGTGCCGGTGTATTGTTCACCGAAAGATCGAACTTTGCTTCCGAGGCTGCCGAATCGACAGGCGCAGGCGCAGCGGGCATCGCTGGCAACAGGGCGTCATATACTTCTGTTTGGGTGCTGGCTTTGACCGCCGCATCGAGCTCAGTGTTGATCTGATCCTTGACGTTCTGGACGGCACCATTCGTTGCACAGCCGGCGAACGCAAACATACTCAGCACGATGAATAATTGCCTCATTTTTCACTCCCATTCTTTGTATCGTCATCCGCACAGGTCACGGGCTTCTTTTTCGCCTGGGCAGTTTTCTTAATGGGCTTCTTTTTTGCGGGTGGTTTGCGCTCCACCTTGCGGATCGTCTGCAAACCGCTGCGACCGACACAGGCCAGCTCGGTCTTGGACAGATTCACCGACGGGTACATATGCATCACCTGGCGACCTTCCGGCCCCATCAGTACCACGCATGTCTCGTTCACAACTGTTAATGTCGCATCGCCGTATTTCTGGCCGACTTCCACTTCCACACCGTTGATAATGGCCGCCTCGCGCTTCACGGACAGGATCACAGATTGCAATCCACTCGGCGCAGCGGAAGTTGCTTTGGTATCCACAGCCTTGCCATCCAGCCCCGGCACCAGATCGAATGCCGGACGCGTTGGATCGTCCAGACCCGCAGCCCATATGCTCATGCCCGGCAGCATGCAGAACAGCAAAGTCGCCGCGAGCCGCTTCATACCTGTAGCCATGTCTTGTCCAAACTCAGTGTATACAGTGTCAGGGTCAATTCCGCCTGCGGATATTTCACCACGTTCAGGTTCGCCATTCCCCAGAACATCCGGGTCGGAAGTTTTTCCAGCATCTGCAGATACTGCGTCAGGTCGGCATAGCTGCCGCGCACCGTGATCCTGACCCCGTGTTTGTATATCTGCTTGCCGGTTGCCGTCGCCGGTTGGGAATCTTTGGCCGCTGGTTCGATAAAGTTCGACACCTGCAAGGTTTCCAGCGAGACCAATTGCAGCCGCCCGTTCTTTACCAGCACCTGTTCCAGCAGATGCGCCATGCGTTCGGGCGGCACCAATTTGTCCTGCGTCTCTTTCAGAAAGGTATCGCCTTGCGCGATCCGCTCGCGCAATTGGCGGATACGCTCGCGCTGCGGCGCATCCTTGTCCGCTTGTTTGGCTTGCAGCAAGGCAGCCAACTGTCCCTGAATCTCTTTCATCTTTTCCTGCTGCTGCACGACTTGCGACGACAGCCGCTTCTGCTGCTGCAGCAGGGGGTTCAGAAAGAACGAATCGATCATGGCAACCAGTGCAAACGCGACCGCCGCGAAAATCAGAGCGCGTTCGCGCAAAGACATGGCGTCGATTTTTGCAACCAATTTGTCCCAGCGCGCCTTCATTATTTTCCACCCTCATCGGCTGCAACGGATCTCAGGCTGAACAACACATATCCGAGCGGCGGCTGGTTATTGGCCGCATCCGGCAACTTCATCTGCAATGCGGCAAAAGTCTTGCCGCGCATCACCGGCTCGCGATTCATGCGCTGGATATATTCGGGAAGAAGTTGGGGGTTGACCACTGCACCATGCAGGCTCAGTTGTGCGCCGTCTCCGCCGATGTTGAAACCGGTCAACCACAGCCCTTTGACCGTCTGGCGCGCGAATGCGCGCAGATATTCCGAATAGCCTTGCGTATTGCCGAACGCGCCGCTCTTGAGCGTCGTCAGCAGTGCTTCCTGCTGGCTTGCCTGCACTTCCACCATCTGCAATTCATCATTCAGCAGCTGCTGCGCGCGCTGCGGCGAAAACTCGTTGATGTAGTTGACCATGCGCTTTTGCTCCGCCTCATAGCGGATATTCATCTCGGCCGTCTGCTTCGCCAGCATTTTCACCTGGTACACGGCGTAACCATAGAACAGCATCGAACCCAGCACGATAAGCAACAGGGCCTGCAGCATGGTGACAGCGGAAAAATGCTTTTTCTGCTTGAGGAAGACCGGATTGAACAGGTTGATCTGCTGGCTCATAGCACCTTCTTCTCCAGGCGCAACGCCGCACCCAGCGCGTGCAGGGCATAGCTGGCATATTCGCTGTCGGCCAACTCCGGCACGCCCTCGATATCCATCCCCTGCGACAGATCGAGCGCTTCAACCGGCATACCCAGGCTGTTGCCCAGCAACGCAACCAGACCCAATTCTTCCGGCGCGGACACCAACATCCTGTTGATCGAAATATGGTGGAACTGCCGGTCGAAGTAATCCAGCGAACGCTGCACTTCCAGTTCAACACGATCCCGATACTGCTGGCGCAACATCTCGTCCGCATCCGACAACTGTCCGACCGTTATATCGATCCTGCGTGCCAGAAACAATTCACCATCGCTGGTGATGGTCAGCAAACCGCCTTCATCATTGAATGACAGCAGCGCCAATCCCCTGCCCTCGGTTTCGTAAAGCGAGGCGATGTTGCGTTGTGCCGTCTCGGGAATATCGATCACGGACAGGTCTATCTTCGCCTTGTCGAACAGATTGATGCGTTTGCGTATCGTCTCGTTCGAGGCAGCTACCGCATACAACGATTGCGGACGCTCGCTGCCGTATTTGCCGATGGGGATCTGCAACACATCGATGGTCGCGTCGTCCACATGGTAGTTGAGTGAATCCTTGATCTTCCAGCGGATGGCCGTCTTCAACTCATCCACCGGCACGTTGGGTGCCTCGACCATCATCATCTGGTATTCGTTGGGGGCGAGCAGCGTGGTGAAGCGCGCGTTCTCAAGTTGCAACTCCCTGCGTACCCGCTCCAGCGCAGAGGAATTCACTTCGCTCACCGCAAGGAATGCGCAACGCGTGACCAGCGGACGTGCACCTACATATTTCGCCTGCGCGACATAGACCCCTTTATTACCGAGGGTTACGGCTGTCCAGCCCGCCTCGCGGCTACCGCGCTTGAACAGTGAAAGAAATTTGGAAAAATCCATAATTGGCTCGAAGCTAATTCACTAACCCATTGCTGTCAAGGGAATTTCCGGACGACGTCGTCCAAATACCCACACTTCCCATCCCAATTCGTCGCTTTTCCGACAGCTTAAGTCAAAACGGCCATAAACACCGTATGGCCACCTGACTAAAAGCGGACACTCTTCAATCAATACGCTTCGCGTTGATAGATGAATTCCCGGTTGCCTTTATACACGCCAAAGGTCACTTTACCCGCCACAAGCCCCATATACGGATGAGCGGAAGGCATTATTGTCGCAACGCCCTCTACGCCGGGTTTACTCAAGCTAACAGACAGCTTCCCGCCTGACATAGCTCCATTCAGAGGGGTCGGTGTTGTTGATCCCGTTCCCACCGCATAATTTGCAGCCAATCCAAGTATGGTCACATTGTCCGTCAAGCTCTTTGTCCAGCCGCTTGTGCCGTAATACTGAGCAATGGCATCTAATGTTAGCGGCAATAGCTCGGAACCATAGGCGTTGGGAAGCTTGATTCGCCCGTAGGCGATTTTGAGCGCACTTTCATCCGTTCCCGAAGACTGAGCTGTTGCGCTCACCCCGGTGCCGGTGGCGTGAATTTGGATATCTGCGGGTGCTGCAGGGCCTGCCGCAGTGAATGTGAACGCAGGCAGAGAGGTTGTAGTTCCCTCACCCAATGTAAAGTTGGACGCCAATAACAAAGGGTTAGACAATGTGCCAGTCGCACCGCCACTCAAAGTCACATCCTGCGCATACGCCCCCTGATAATTGGTAGTAGTCGTACCGGCCGGATTCTTCGCCGTCACCTTCACGGTGAACGGCTGCCCGGAATACACCATACCGCTCGCGCCGAGGGGATTTACAGGACACGAAGCATCCGGACAAGTCATAGGCAACCCACCTGCACTCACGATCTCGGTCGTGTAATGGTCCGGGATAAACGTCGTGGATGTTGCAGTCGAGCCGGAGGCAGTCGTCAAGCCGCTGGTCAAGTAATTACCGCCGGTCAGCGCCGCGTTCAAATTGATGGCACCCACTTCAGCCCAAGTCAGGTCACTAACGGTAGCCGCACCATCCACGAACGAAGTGCCGAGGATCGCTGTTGTGCCGCCGAGCGCGGGATTCACCCAAGTACCTGCCCCCATGGCCAACACAGAACTCAGTGTTGTTCCTTCCGGTGCGTCCTCATTCCCGAAATTCGGCGTGACATCGCCCACCGCATTCAATGCCGTCACCGTGGCGCTGAACAGATTGTCTGCAATGATCGGACCTGCGGTCACACCGGTTACCGAGAATGACGCGGGTGCGGTTATGAAACTGCCACTACCTGTCATCACCAGTCCGGCATCCATGCTTCCCGCTGTGCCAGTGTAGTTGGCCGACACACTCATCTTGCCGACATCAGCATACTGCAATGACGGTGTGGCGATGCCGCTGGGATTGAAGGTCAGGCCAACGTTAGCACCGCCCGCATCGCAGGCCGCTGCGGCGTCATTGCCCGCATTCAAGGCCGTGCCGCCCACGCGCACTGCTTGCGTTCCGCTGGCCGGATTGGTGTAACCGCATTTCAGGTTAACCGTCTTGTCACCCGTCATGCCGGGCACGCACACCAGCGGATTACCGGGTGCGGATTTCACCGCCCGGATGGTCAGCGTGGAGGCGCTTTCGGCCAGATGGTTGGGGGCGGACACCAGCAGCGCGGAATCCGCCGACGTGAAGGTGCACGCCCCCCACGAGCAGGTGGTGGCCGAAGAGGGAGCTGGCGTACTGGCCACATCAAGCACCACACTGCCCACTGTCGCTACTTGGATGTCCTTGGTCGCAGAACTGCTGCCAGCGGCAATTGTAAAGGCATTACTGCCACCGCCCCAGTTCACCGTCGGCGTGCCTGTCGCGCTCAACGTGCCACTGACGCCAGCCGTGTAGGGTGTCGCACAGGTCGCATCCGCACAGGCTTTGATCGTCAGCGTGGAAGGCGTACAGGTAACACCCTGGCCATCGGTATGAGTAATTTCAAAGTGATGCGGACCACCACCCAGAATCGTATTTGCGCACACCTTCACACGCTTGAAATCGTGGTTATTGGTAGATCCACCCGTTGAGCCTGTGAAAGATACCAGCCAGTTTGCCGGCACCGCCGCCTGCCCACTGTTTGCTGCTTTAACATCAAATTTCGGAACCAGAATGGCGTAGCTGTTGCCCGTGCCCGTGGTGTCCCGTTCCACCGTGACGTAGGCGTGGACATTGTCGCTATGATCCAGGGTAATGCGGAAACGGTAAGGTGTATCGCCCGCCGCGCCTGTCGGCGGGGCCACTGCGGTCGCCAGCACGCCGGTATTAGCCAGCAGGGCATAACCGGTTTGCGCGTTGCCGCTGCCGCGCACGGAAACATTGGTTTTATAGAGTCCTGCCGCCGTATTGGCGGTCACCGGCGCAGTCCATCCCGCCGGATAGCCGCTTCGCCCTTCCGTCGGGTTGGGGAAGTTGCCCCATTCGTCCAGCCCGATGCCCAACCAACCGCCGCCAAAACCGTCGTTGGTGCCGTTCGGGGCATAGCCCAGCGAACCGCCGAAACCGCCGGTGGTAGAAGAAACGGTCGAGTCCGAAAAAGTCACGGCGATGCCGTCCGCCCCAGAACCGCCATATGCGAAATAGTCGATCTCCAGCACCACCTTGTTACCCGCCCCCGGGAACGTGCGCTTGAGCTGGGCAAAAGTCGCTTCGTTGCCGACGGTATTGGTCAAGCGCAAACGGTAATCACCACCACCAACATTGACCACTTGCGGAGTAAACGCGCCCATGATGGTTCTAACAGACCACAAGGTGGAATCCAGCGTGCCGGTGCTGAAGCTATCCATTACGCAAGCCATCGGCGCTTCAACGGTATAGACCTGCCCGGTAAAGTTACCGTTGCCTGCACCGGTACCGCCCAGTTTCAAGCCTCCGCTATCCACGATGCTGTCATCATCCACCAGGTTCAGCCCCAGTGTCCCAGTACCGCTGCCGACGTTGGCCGTCACCGTCCAGTTCGCGCCACTGCCGGTCACTGCGGTGATGGTTTCACCACTCACGCCCCCTCCGGGAACCAGCACGAAATCGGCTGCATTCACACCGGTCACGATCTGATTGAAAGTAACAGTCCAGTTGACCGACGTGCCAGTATTGGTTGGGTTAACGTCGGCAAGATCAATTGACAATACCGAAGGAAATGACGGCAAGGTGTAGGTCACTGTGACCGGCATGTGGTCGACAAAGGCCGTATCGGGACTGTTATACGGGCCGCGTTGCGCGGCAAATGCAACGCCAAAGTTCGCATTGTTAATGTCAGCCACAGTCCAGACGCCACCCCAAAGGTCGCTTGCACCTCCATAGGTTGTGTACGCATCGGCCGCAGGAAAGCGCGTATTCGTCGCATAATTCGTGGGCTGTATTACACCGCCCTTGACCAGTTGCGCCGCAAAGTCATTTATGGTTCGCTGCGAATGGTTTTCAACTGCCAGCGCAATGCCCGTAATGGTCGCATTGGAAGGAATGCTGAAGTTGTAGCCAGTACATTTCAGATAATTGGTAATCTGCGAATTGGTAATCGAAGCTGTGGCATAGCTGTTGTCGCTGGCAGACGGCCCCGACAGCGTGCCCCAAGTCTGACTGCCGATGCCCGCATCGTTTATGCACACCGTCGGATTCGCCGTGACAGATGTACTTCCGGGCGGGGGCGCGCAGGGCGAGGTCCCAAGCACGGTAATCCCTGCGGGAAGAGGACAAGTAACGGCTGAACCGCCGATGTTGTAATAAGTGGCAGGGTCGAACGGCGTCGCGGTGCCGTTGAAGGTCACCGTATTGCCTACTGCTGAAGCATTTAACACCCCATTCCAATCTCCGGCCGGGGTATTCACCGACAAGGTCAGATTGGAGTTGTTACCTTGAGTCCAGACTGAAGTGACAGCATCCGTCCTGAGATATTGCACCGACACTGTACCGTTGTTGGTGATGGCGGCGTTCTGCTCGATGCGGATATAGGTATTGGGCGCATTGATGGTGCCATTTATCGTCATGCCCGAGTTCTGATACACGCGCACGATTCTGTCGCCAGCCGCCATGCCAAAACCGGTGATCGTGCCATCAAGGGTGAAGCTGGCCGTGTTGTTATTGCCCACACGAAGCTGCGCCCCGTTTGAGAATTCCAAAGTTGAGCCGACGGGCAGCGAAATACCAGAGGCGTCGATCTCGAAATCCGTATTGCTAATCGTTCCAGTACCTGAGACGGTGGTGTTTGCCCCCGTCATCTGAATTGCATCCCCACCGGATGTCAGCGTACCGTTAACCACAACATCGCCGCCAATCGAAGCATTGCCGTTATTGAAATTGAAAATTCCGCCCGCATCAATGGTCAGCGAACCACCGCCCGTTGTTGTCAGATTACCCCCCGCGGTATTGTAGGTGCCGCTAATGGTGATAGCGCCACTATTGACCGTCAGATTCTTGTTGTTCCCGTCCAGTGTGGCACCGGCCTTGATCTGCAGATTGGTAGCCCAACGGGTTCCGTCCAGCGTGACTGTATGCGGGCTGACGATCACTACGTCATCTGCTGCTCCAGGGCGGGTCACGCCGCCCGTACAACTCCATGTCGATGTCGTATTCCAGTTGCCGTCCTGGACGCTGGTACACGTCTCCGCGACAGCCTCTCCGACGAACATCGCCAATACCGGCAACACCCACACCAACCCTTGAAATCTTCTTGATCCAGCCATCACTCTAATCTCCAAATTTTTCTTATTTGTCGCTACCCGCGCCCCGGAGGACGCAAAACGCGCGCGATTTTACAGCACCGACTCCCCTCAGAGTTCTCAGTACCGCACGATGCGCACAACTGCTGCAAAACCCGATTGCAAGAAACAGGCCACCATCTAACACGCTGCAATCAGTAGCGATCCACGCCATGCTCCGAACAAGCCGACGTGAGATTGACGGTACATCGCCGCACCCCGTCGGGCAGCCGACGCCAACCTAGTTCCCCATACGGACTCTGATGACACGTTCTACATAGCCCTGATCGACCGATGTACCGGCAGTGGCAGCCGATGCCGCGATGTCGTATATCCAGACATTATCGGTTGGGGTAGCGCCGACTTCTGATGCGACAAAACTTGAACAGCGCACCACCACCCTAAACGGAGACAGCGTTCCGGGAAGCGTGCCTGCGGCAATAGCTATTGCCGGATCTGTCGCCGTGCAGTCCGGCCATTCCTCGCCGGAGGCCGTGTTCGTCACGCCAAAGGCCGCCCACTCCACGCCCGCCCGCGCCGCCTGATACGCACGCGTACCCATCACATCCATGGCGGAACTCTGATGCTGCGTGGTGGAGAACGACACCATTGCGACGCCCAGGAAAGACAGCACCACCAACAAAAAGATGGCGGTGACGATGCTGAAACCGCGTTCAGCCGCAATGATCGGTCGCTCCATCGGCATATTCAACGCATTCCCCGTCGCATCCGATACGCGGTGCGGCAGGTCATCTTTCGATCTCATAGTTAATCTCGTCATGGGATGTTGTTGACGTGCATCTGGTGATGCAACGTCACGCTTTCACCGGCTTCGGTCAATGTCAACTGAACGGTCAGCAAGCCGAAACGCGTTTCCGCCGGGTCATAACTGATCGTACAAGCGCCGACCTTGTCCGCCAACACCACCCCGCCCGCAGGAGGCGTGAACACCGTTGCATCCGTCGTGAAGTCCCAGTAACCGGAATAACGCCGCAATGTCCCGATCCCATTCCCGCTCGCATCCGTCTCCGCACCAACGCAGCCGTAGGTGACCGCAGAATCCACCACATCGAATCGATGTGTCGGCATTTGCAGGGCATTGGCCAGGCCTGCGCTCAATGTCACCAACGGGTCGGCATAACTGCTGACCGCCCTCAATCCGGAACGCCCGTACACCACGCTGCCGTCCGACTGTGAACTGCCGATCACAATGAAATCGCCTGCTGCGATAGCCGTACCGCCAGGCGCGTGCAGGATGTCGAACGTTGTATCGGCACCATCGAACAGCAGCGGGTCGACCGGCAAGTCATTCCGATATCGCCCGCCCGCCTTGGTCAGCACGAATTCGAAACAAGGTCCCGGACATGCCGCTGTGCGGACAGAATTCGGCACCGCGAGACGGACATCGCGCGCCATACGGCGCAATGCCGTATCGGCGATGTCCGTCAGCTCGGCCCGGCGGGAACTATCGATATACCCCTGCACCGGTGCCTGAATGAAGATCGCCACCATGCCCGCGATAATGCCAGTGATGACGATCACCACGATCATCTCGATCAGGGTGAAACCGCGTTGAAGAACCATCAGTACGCCCTCCAGGTACGGAATCCGTCAAGCGTAACATCCCCAACCGTCACAGTGATCTGCACCGCGCTGCCTGCCGCGATACCTCCCAATGGCAATGGTGCCGCTGTAACCGTCACGTTCGCGTCATATCCTTCCAGTCCGGGTATCGGAGCGGTGCCGTCGTTCAGCGCATAGATGCCGGTCGTGGCAAATCCGTTGTAGTCGGTCACCACGTGATAGTCGGTGCGATTGTCTTTGGTCACTGCCACGGTCGCGGGCGCACCCGATGCAGCGGGAAAATCCTGCAACTGAATCTCTTCCATCAGCGACTCCGCCGCCGCCAACGCCTGCTTGCGCACCAGCGGATCGGCACTGTGCGCCGTGACCTGGTTCATCACCAGCAGGATGCCGGTGAGCGCCACGCTGATGATGACGATGAAGATGATCAGCTCGATCAGGCTGATGCCGCGCTGTTTGTCGAAGGGACGGCGTTCGGGCGAGCCACCCTCCTGCTGCCAAGTAGCATCGATCAGCTCCCGAATACGCGGCTCAGCGCGTCTTAGCAATTGCGGATTCTGCGCATAGGCCGTCAACAGGAAATCGCGGTTGGCCTCGATCTCTTGCAGCAATTGTAAGTTTTGTTCGGCAGTTCTCATTGTTGCGACTGTATCTTCCTTAACTCTTCGATATCGATCATATCCTTGCTGCGGCCCGTTCCCGATTTCATCTCGATGAGGTGGTTAATCGACGCAACCGGGACAGCAAGCGAACCCACCTTGACCATCGTGGCATCCCGCCGCAATTGGACGAACGGCACCACGGGCCTCACCAACACATCCATCACCGTCGCTATAGTTTCATTAGTGCGCAAACTGAATGCCAGCATGCCTTTCTCGTGGAACCACTGCTCGATCAATTCTGGCTGGCCCAATGACGCCAAGGGCACAGGAATGGTCGGGCGCAGACCGGCCGCATCGGCAGCAGAGATAAAGCGTTGCAAATTCGCCTCGTCCATTGCCATCACCACATCGACATCCATCGTCACCCGCTGATACCCCTGCAAGGCGACCGCCAATCCACCCACCAGCACGAAATCAACCTCAGATTTCGTCAGCAGTTTGAGTAAGTCGAACATCTTCATGCCGAATATCCCGTCATCCCCGCCGCTCCGTCATTCCGGCGCAGGCCGGAATCCAGCCCATTAAATGCCACTTGCGAAGCAAGTCAAACATGGTCTTGTCCGCTTCGCGGTGATTTTGATTTGCTGGATTCCGGCCTGCGCCGAAATGACGGTTTAGTGCACATAACCTGTCTCCGCCTCGATTCTGATGGGTGTGCCGCCGATGGTGAGGTGCGCCGGTGCTGCGGGCGAGGTGAGCTGCCCCAGCGCATTAAAAGTATATTTGGCCGCACCTGCATCCAGCACCGCCACGGTGCATGTAAGTTCCAGCCCAGCCAGTGTCGTGGCGCAATCCGTTGTGCCTTTCGCCACCACCACACTGACCGGCGTGTGCTTGGCCACGGCCGCTTTTTGCGCGAATCGCAAGGCCGACTTGACCTGATCCGCCGCCCCGCGTTGCTGGAACACATCGTTATCGAAAAAGCGCGGCAACGCGGCGACAGACAATATGCCGGCGATCACGATGACCGTGATCAATTCCGTCAGTGTGAAGCCGCGCTGGTTGGTCAGTAACTTCATCTCGAACGTATAAGTGATCCATGGGCGAGATGCCAGCAGCATCCCGCAGTTATTTGATAAAACTTTTTTTGCTATCGCAAGGCTTTATTGCGCTTATAAAACAAAGGAGGCCACAGCCTCCTTTGTTTGATTTTCAATGCTACGTTCACCCTCGGTGAGTTGAGGGCAAGGAGTCAGTCAGAAATATTTCGCGTCTGACCCCTTTAATTACGCATTACTTACAATTGGCACCAGATGTACCAGCCAAACCAACCACCGCAGGGGTTGTGGCTGTCGCTGTTGTATAAACCACATTACAGCCTGCTGCGGTGCCTGGTGTCGTAGTAATATTTGCGGATGCAACGCCTAAAGGGGCAAAAGTTTGCGGGCTAGTTCCGGCAGCGCTGATTTGATAGCTGCTAGGCAAAATATTCGCCGCTAGTTGTATGCCAGTAGCACTTACATCAGGGTAACCATAAATTGTGGTGATATTTGTACCCTCAACAGAAACCGTTCCCGTTGCACCAGTCTGCCCCCTGACCAAAGCGGTAGCATGCACAATGTTTGCGGCGGCATTCACAGAGCCAAGCGCACCTTGAGCTGCCGCAAATCTAGCATCGGTAGTCAGGTCAGCGAACTTCGGCAACGCTGTCGCCGCCAAAATACCCAAAATCACGATCACCACGATCAGTTCGATCAGTGTAAAGCCTTGTTGCTTTTTCATAATGTCTCTCCTAGAGAATGATGGAGCCGCAGCCCCGTTTCTGTAAACACAGCACTTGCTTTGCAACGGGTCGCAACCCGCCTCCACAAGTGGCATGCAATATACTTGATAAAACACGGGCTTATCAAGCAATAATCAAGCAAATCCTGCGAACGGCATTACTTCCGCGATATAAATGCGCTGCCTGCACCGCATGCAAAGCACCGGCACCTCACCCTTGATTGCCCATCCAGGCGAGTAGCAGCACCAGCACATACAGCCCACCCAGCATGAAGAGGATGCCGAATTGCCGCGCGTGCCGCTCGACGTATCGCTCCAGATCGTCGCGCGGGATCTCGAGTGGCTTGATCGATTTCCGTAGTGATAGCCATTGATTGGCCTGGGTTTCAAAACCGCGCAGCAGGCTGGGGCGGAACAGGATGAATACTGAGACCAGTACCGCACTCAATGCCCCCAAGAATGCGATGAGCACCAATGCGTCGACCATTGCTTCGGCCAACGCGGACGGATAGGAGAAGCGATGTACAAGTCCTGCGACCGTCTGCGCACGCTCCAACTCAAAGGTGAAGAAATACAGAATGAATACCGCACCGGCCAGAATCGCCACACCTGTCACCCGACTATGCCGATAGAACCAGGGGTCCAGCGATATTCTTTTTTCAAGCGGGCGATCAAATCGACGCGTGGAGATCCAGCGATCCAGCAGCGCACTGACTTTGCGGAGCTGCTCGTGCCGGAATAGCAGCATGCCGCCGATCATGATCGCCGCGACACTGCCGAGGATCAGGAAGATGACCGCGGACTGCAACAACCAGGTTTGGGCGAGAGGTGTCATGTTTTAGTCCAGCCAGTGGTAGGGCGTTGTCGGCTCGAACAGGGTGGTGACCAGTTCCTTGCCGGACTCGGGCTTGCCCAGCATCGGTTCGTAGCCCAGCTTCACATGGAAGCGTATCCATTTGTTGCCGTCCGGCCCCGGCGTGAAGTTGTCCGACTGGTTGAGTACATAGATCAGCTCGCGCGACTTGAGGTCAAACATCCAGTTGCCGGGAGCGACAGTGCGCGGTGTGGGGTCGTAATACTCGCCCATGTAGTTGGGCGGCATCTTCTGCAACCATGTGACGGGGTTGTCGGTGGCGAGGATGCTCAATTCCTTGTTACCGGCTGCGCCGCGCGTCATTAAAGAACCATAGCGCAACACCAGCGCGCTTTGCAGCGCGCCTTCCACTTGCTGCATGGCGGCCTTCTCAGCCTGTTCCTGATAGAGGGGAATGCGCACCAGAAACAGACCGGCCAGCACCACGATGATGATGATGACGATGATGAATTCGATCAGGGTGAAGCCTTTTGAGGATTCTGGATTCAGGATTCGGGATACAGGGGTAGCCCTCTCCCCCAGCCCCTGCTCCGCACCCCACGACCGGCGCTGCATCGCCGGTCGGTTCCGGCAGCGGGAAGCATGCTTCCCGAAACCCTGCCTCCACCCCGCAAGCGGGCGAGGGGAGTTCACCCCGACTACTGAATCCTGAATCCTGAATCCTGAATCCTGCTTAATCATTTGTGCAGCGCCGCTTTGCCCAAGTCCCACATCGGCAGGAAGATGCCAAGCGCCAGGATCAACACCAGCCCGCCCAGCATGACGATCATGATGGGTTCGATCTGCGCGCTCAGGGTCTTGACCTCGTATTCCACATCGCGCTCGTACATGCCCGCCACTTCGAACATCAGGCCGTCCAGATCGCCGGTCTCTTCGCCCACCGCGATCATCTGCATCACGGTGGGATTGAACACGCCGGTGGCATGCGCGGTGCGCAGGATGCTTTCGCCGCGCTCCACTCCGTCGCGCATCTGTTCGATCTTGCTGCGCATGTATTCGTTGTCCACCACCATGCCAACGGTGTTCAGCCCCTGCACGATGGGGATGCCGCTCTTGAACGACAACGCCAGACTGCGCGCGAAGCGGGCCAGCGTGCCCTTGAGGATGATTTTGCCGGCGATGGGTAATTTGAATTTATAACGGTCCCATTTGTAGCGACCATCCGGCGTGTTGATCCACGCGCGGAATGCCACCACGGTGCCGATGAGCCCCGCCAGCAGCAGTGGCCAGTAGTTCACCATGAAATTCGAGAAGCCCATCAGGATCTTGGTCATCATGGGCAATTCGGCGTGGAAGCCCGCGAACACCTTGGCAAACGCGGGAATCACAAAGATGTTGACGATGACGATGGCGATGACCATGGCGATCACCACGAACATGGGATAACGAACCGCACCTTTGATGCGTTCGCGCATATCTTTTTCGAATTCAAGATGGTCATACAGACGCAGAAAGGTCTGGTCCAGCATGCCGGTCATTTCGCCGACCTGCACCATGCTGAGGTAGAAGGGCGAGAAGATCTTGGGGTGGCGACGCATGGCGGTGGAAAGCTCGCGACCGCTGTCCAGACTTTCGCGCAGGTCTTGCAGCATGGCGGTGAAAGTGGGGTTCTGCGACGATTCCTGCAAGCCGGCCAGCGCGCGCATGATGGGCACGCCGGATTTGAGCAGGGTGTACATCTGGCGCGAGAACAGCATCAGTTCCAGCGGATCGACTTTGTTGCTCTGGTTCAGACGCTGCCACAAAGAAGGCTGGTTCGCCTGGGTGGTACGCGCGCCGTGCGCAATCTTTATCTCGGTCGGCGTGATGCCGGTGTTCAGCAATTGGTCGGCAATGGCACTGCTGTCCGCACCTTCCAGCGTGCCTTGCACCAGCTCCCCGCCGCGATTGCTTCTGCCCTTATACGAGAAAACCGGCACGCTTAATCCTCGACCTGATTACTGATGCGCATCACTTCGGCGATACTGGTATGTCCCAGCTTCATCTCGCGCAGGGCTGCATCGAGCAGGGTGCGGCCTTTCAGGTAGTCACGGGCGGCCTGCATGAAGTGGGTGTTGTCGTCGTGCGCGGCGGCATCGACCAGATCCTGGGTCATCTCCAGCATCTCGTAGACACCCATACGGCCGTGGTAGCCGGTGCCGTTGCAGTGCGAACAGCCGCGACCGTGCACCAGTTCGCCCCAGGCACCGCGCTCCACGCCTTCCCCTTCCAGCCATTCGACTTCCTGCGGGCTGGGCACATGCGGCTCGCGGCAACTTTCGCAGACGCGGCGCAACAGGCGCTGTGCCAGCACACACTGCACCGAGGAAGCCACCATGTATTTCGGCACACCCATGTCGACCAGGCGGAACAGCGTGCCGCCGGAATCGCGCGTGTGCAGGGTGGAGAACACGAGGTGACCGGTCATGGCGGCGCGCATACCGATCTGCGCCGTTTCGGCATCGCGCATTTCGCCGACCAGAATCACGTCCGGGTCTTGACGCAAGGCGGCGCGCAGCACTTTGGAGAAACTGAGCTCGATCTTTTCGTTGACCTGCACCTGATTGATGCCGGGCAGGCGGTATTCAACCGGGTCTTCCACGGTGATAATCTTCTGGTCGATGGTGTTGATCTCGGACAGGCCGGCATAGAGCGTGGTCGTCTTACCGGAACCCGTCGGGCCGGTGACCAGCACCATGCCGTTGCTGCGCTGGATGATTTCGCGGAAACGCTTGAGCATGTCGGGCGGCATGCCCAGTTTGTCCAGCGTGAGAAAGCTGCCGCTCTGGTTGAGCAGACGCATCACCACCGATTCGCCGTACTGCGTGGGCATGGTGGAGATACGCACATCGATGGCCTGTTCGCGCACGCGCACATTGAAGCGACCGTCCTGCGGCAGGCGCTTCTCGGAGATGTCCAGGCCGGACATCAGCTTCAGGCGCAGCGCGATCGCGCTGGAGATTTTGCTGTCGGCCTCGGTTTGCAGGTGCAGTGCGCCGTCGATACGGAAGCGAATTTGCAAACGCGTTTCCTGCGGCTCGATATGCACGTCGGAAGCGCCGACTTGCACCGCATCTTCGAACATGGTCTGCAGCAATTTGACGACCGGCGCTTCTTCGGTGCCGACGGTGTCGCTCAACGCGCCGAAGTCGATATAGCCTTCGCCCAGTTCTTCGGATATCTCGCGCGCCAGGCCGCTGATCTCGTCGGTGCGGCGATAGACGCGGTCGATGGTCTCCAGCAACTGGCCTTCGGTCACCACCGCCACATCGATGTCGCGTTTGAGGAGGCGCGAGATTTCGTCGAACGCGAACAGATCGGTGGGATCGGTCATGCCGACCAGGATGGCACCGTTGCGCTCTTCCAGCGCCACGGCACGATAACGCCGCGCCTGATTCTCGGGCAGGCTGCGCACGATCTCCAGATTCGGGTTGTAGTACTTCAGGTTGATGTAGGGGATGTTAAGCTGCTTGGCCAGCGCTTCAGAGATCTGGTCTTCGCTGATGAAGCCATTGTCCACCAGCACGCGCCCCAATTTGCGTCCGCTGCGCTTTTGCTGTTCCAGCACGAATTGCAACTGGTCCAACGAGATGAGTTTTTGCTGTACCAGCAAGTCGCCGAGGCGAACTTTTTCCGGACGCGCCATAATTCCCCCTGAAATATTCTGCGATGCATCGGCAAATGCACCAATGACGGGGGCGGAAGTTAGCCGTTTTCCCTTTACCTGACAAGACCTTTCACAACTTTTCGCATGTTCAACATCATTCTTTTCCAGCCGCAGATACCGCCCAACACGGGCAACGTGATTCGCCTCTGCGCCAACACGGGCGCGCATTTGCACTTGATTCGCCCCTTGGGCTTTGCACTGGATGACAAGCAGTTACGCCGTGCCGGATTGGATTACCACGAGTACGCCGCCATGCAGGTTCACGACGATCTGCCGCAATGTCTGAGCGCGCTGGGCCATCCCCGTTTGTTTGCGCTGACCACCAAGGGCGCGCAGCCGTTCTTTGATACGGCGTTCAGGCCGGGAGACGCTTTCCTGTTCGGCCCCGAGAGCCGGGGCTTGCCTGCGGAAATTCTGGAATCGTTGCCAAGCGAGCAACGCCTGCGCTTGCCGATGCAGCCCAACAACCGCAGCCTCAACTTATCCAACGCGGTGGCAGTGACGGTGTTTGAAGCCTGGCGGCAGAACGGATTCGCGGGAAGTTAGTTCAATGCCGTATGTTTGCCGCTGCTGGCGAATTCCTCACCAGGCTCACGGCTCAGCAGCATCTCAACGGCCTTGTCGGCATCGAGGTTCTCGTACAACACGCGATACACCGCTTGGCAGATCGGCATGTCCGCCTGATAACGGCGTGCAACACTTTGCACTTCGCGCGCGGTGTACACACCTTCCGCCACATGGCCGAGTTCTTTGAGAATGTTCGGCAGGGATTGATGACGGGCCAGCAGCATGCCGACCTGGCGATTGCGCGACAGGTCGCCGGTACAAGTCAGGATAAGGTCGCCCACACCGGACAAGCCTCCCAGCGTCTCCGCCTTGCCGCCCATCAACAAGCCCAGGCGCGTCATCTCTGCCAGTCCGCGCGTGAGCAGCGCAGCACGGGCATTCAATCCCATCTGCATGCCGTCGCAGATGCCCGCGGCGATAGCCAATACGTTCTTGATCGCTCCGCCTATCTCGACGCCGACCACATCGGTGCTGGAATAAATGCGCAAGCGTGAATGGTGCAGGGCTTTGGCCATCTGTTGCGCAAATGCGCCATCGGTCGATGCCAGCGTCAATGCCGTCGGCAGACCGCGCGCCACTTCCTGTGCAAAGCTGGGGCCGGTCAGCGCGCCGCGCGGGAATGCGGCAGGCAATATCTCGTTGACGATCTGATGCGGCAGCAGCGAGGTCTCTGTTTCGAAGCCCTTGCACAGCCAGATCACGCCGACCGGCGTTTGTAGCTTGGATATCTGTTGCAGCGTGGCACGCAAACCCGAAACGGGCACGGCCACAACGATCAATTGCGCACTGCTCAATACCGCTTGCAGATCGTCAGCCAAAGTGAGTCTGTCGGGCAATGCGATGTCGGGCAGGTAACGGCGGTTACGCCGCGTCTCGCGCATCGCTGCCACTTGTGAGGCGTCTCTGGCCCAGAGGGTGACATCATGGCGCTCCGCCAGACTGATCGCCAGCGCCGTTCCCCATGCGCCCGCACCCAATACCGCGATTTTCATATTTCAATCACCCCAGACTTCCGATGCTTTGATATAGCCGATGGAACCGTCGCGGTGGCGCACTTTGACCCAACCGCCGCCTGCATTCCCCAGCCATTCCAGCCCCAGTTGGCGCGGGGCAATGAATGCCACTGCTGCGCTGTTGCTCCAGCTGCTGCGCACCATGGCTGTCTGCGCTGTCACGACGACGTATCGTTTGCTGCTCAGATTGCGCTTCTCGATCCAGAACACTTTGCCGGTGGAATCGCGCGCCTTGACCCAGGCTTCCAATGCCACCAACTGCTCCAGCGGCAGGAAGCGCGTGGCCACATAGAGCTTCTTTGCCTTGAGTGAATTGGCGTCATACAGGATTGCCGGCTCGACTACCGAGACAAAATCATAGGCCTGCGCTGCAAAGCACAGGCCGGACAACAACAGCGTTGCCAGCAATCGCGCCATCAGTGTTTGACTACTGCGCCCTCAGCCTGCGCTTGCGCCTGCTGCTTTTGTTGCTGATAGATCACTTCGAAGTTGATCGGGCTCAGCAATACCGGGGCGAATCCGCCGCGCACCGCCACATCGGAAACGACTTCGCGCAGGTAGGGATAGAGGATGTTCGGGCACATGACGGCCAGAATGCCTTCCATTTCTTCAGCCGGGATGTTGCGCACCTGGAAGATGCCGGCCTGTTTGACTTCGATCAGGAACATCACCTGGTCTTTCTCGGGCACCTTGGCCGTCACGGTGACGGTGACTTCCACTTCGAACACGCCCTCTTCCAATTGACCGGCCTTGGTTTGCAGTTGCAGATCGATCTGCGGATTCTCACGCTGCAGGAAGATTGCTGGGGCATTGGGAATCTCCAGCGACATATCTTTCACATACAATTTTTCGATGTTGAAGATAGGGGCGTCGTTTTTTGGCGCGGCGGTGTTCTCGGTCATTTCTTTTTTCCTTGGTTGATTATTGTTGAAGCAGCGGCAACAAGCCGCCGGCACGGTCCAGCGCAGCCATGTCATCGAATCCGCCGATGTGGCGATCGTCGATGAATATCTGCGGCACGGTGCGGCGATTGCTGCGCGATTCCATGATGACGCGCTGCTCATCATTCAGATCGATGCGGATCTTCTCGATTTCGGTGACGCCGCGATTCTTCAGCAGGCGCTCGGCATTGATACAGTAGGGACACACAGCGGTGCAATACATCACGACTTTGGCCATGGCGCTTCCTACTTCTTCTTTTCCAAAGGCAGCTTGGCTTTCTGCCAGGCCAGCACGCCGCCGGACAGCAGATATACCTGGCCGAAGCCCTGCTTGCCAAGCCACGAGGCGATGGGCGTCGCGCGGGAACCGCTGCGACATACCAGGATGATGGGACGCCCGCGATATTTTTCCAGTTCGCCGACACGATCCTTCAGCTTGCCGGCGGGGAACAATTTGCTGTTGATGATATGGCCGCTGTCGTATTCGCTCTGTTCGCGCACGTCGATCAACAGTGCGTCGTTACGATTGATCAAGTTCATCGCTTGCAGGGTATCTGCTTCCTTGATGCCGAGGATGCGGTTGCCGAAATAACTCCAGAACAGCATGTAGCCGCTGATCAGCGTGATCGACAGGGTAAACAGGTTATCTAGCAGGAACTGCTGCACGACGGTACTCCTCATAATTCCGGGCTGCGGATTCTAACAGAGGCTGGAACTGCGCGGGATGCCGCGCGGCCAGCGCCTCCATCTCCGCCTTTGCCGCTTCGTAGTGGTCCGGATAGCTCCAGACCGTATTCACCAGTATGTCCAGCGCGGCCTGCGGCTGGTCCGACAACGCCAACAGGCAAGCCTGGTGATAGCTCACGATGCCGGTGGGGATGTAACGCATGGCACGGGTGTTCAACGCCAATTTCTCCGCCAGATGATCTTCATCCGGCGCCATCATGTGCGCGATGAACAGCTCCGCATAGCCGTTGAACAGGGGATATTTCAAAGTCTCCAACAGTTCATCTCGTGCCCGTTCTGCGTAGTGGGCATCTCTGGCGGCCAGCCCGCGCATATTTGTCGAGGCTTCCAGATGCCGATACGCCTGTAAGCCCTGAAACAGCGACAGCGCGCCCAGCAACAGGATGGCCGCTACGGACAATCTTCCCACGCCGCGCAACTCAAGACGATGCGCCCCGGCGTCGAGCGCACCCAGCAGGATGGCCGCCACCCCGATGAAATGCAGATACCAAAGCGGATATTCGAGCAAGGAATGAATGCCCAGCACCGCCAGCACTGCGACTGCCCACCATTGCTCCGCTGTAAAGCGCGCATGGCGCAGCAAGGTCTGCCGTATCCAAATCCCCAAGGTAGAGAACAAGACCAGCAATCCGGCCAGCCCGGTTTCGGCCGCCAGTTGCATGACGATGTTATGCGCGTTGTTGTACAAACCGACGATCTGCGGGTTGCGCAACTCGGACGCCAGCTGCAGATGCTGCCAAGCGAACTGCCCGAAACCGGCACCCAGCAGGGGGAATTTTGCAAAGATCAGCAGTGACTCGTGCCACAGATGCAGGCGGATGCTTTTGGTGCCCGCCAAATTTATCAACCGCTCGGCTGACGTTACACTGCCCGTACTGCCCTGCAACCAGGGCAGCTGCACCAGACCATGCATCAGCGCATAGGCGATACACAGGGCCACGGCATAACGTAGTAGCGAACGCAGCGCGGGTTCCTTGCGCTGCCACCACCACGCCAGTATCAACGCTGCGGCCAGATAGAGCCAACCGCTGCGCGAGCCGGATAGCGACATCACGAACAACATTGGCGAAGCCAGCAACATCGATTGCCAGATCCGTAATCCGAAACGATGTTGTATCAGCCCCAGCGAGAGCAAGCCCAGCGCCACGTAGTTGGCGAAATGGTTGGGCTGCGCGATATTGCCATACACCGCGCTGGAGGTTTTAACGGTCACTACCGAATTTAGGAACGTGTTCCAGCGAAAGTGCTGCAGCACACCCGCCAACGTATTCAGCTCCGCACCGACCAATAGACAGACCGCCAACACGATTGCCACTCGCGGCATGCCGATCTCCTCGCGCAGATGCTGCCCAAGCATCATCAACAACGCCGCGAACAGCAGATACAGCGACAGCATCAACACATGGTCGAAATGAATGATGCGACCGATCATGAATTGCACCAGCAATATCAGCATCAGGCCAATCGGCAGCAACACGATGCCCGGCACTTGCGGGGCTTGCCAGTAGCGCCGGGCCAGCAGCAGCGGCAAGGCACACACGCCCAGCAGTGCCGCCAGCCATTCCTGATAGAAAGTGGTGAGCGGGTAGGCGTGGTGATAGTACAGAAATGGGAAAACCCACATCAGGCCGACGAAGGCCAGACTGATGTGGGTGGATTTAACGGGCATGGCAGATTGCCACCCATGATAATGAAACACGCGATGCCCGCTCCCCCGCCCTCCCCCGGAGGGAGAGGGGGCGAACGAATCGCTGCGCGAGTTTCACGATAACGGAAGGGTTTACGGGTCGGTTCAGCAAGCGCCCTTGACGCCGAACTTGGCGAGGATGTTGTTCAACGGGCAGATCTGCGTGAAGCCGCTCTGAAACAGGTTCAGGCCGACGAAGGCGGTGAACAGCAATGCGTACTCGCTGACGAACAGCGGGCTGGCCTGCGCACCCAATGCCAGCGACAGCATGACAAAGAAACCGGCGACGATACGGACGATACGTTCTGCATTCATTTTTTATGCTCCTGAATAAAGTTTACGGAAATTTTCGTTTCGGCATAACTTAAAAGTTAGTCTTCACTGAAACTGCGTTTTTTTGTACAGGGTGGCGTAATACAACACCGGGATCACGATCAGGGTCAGCACCGTCGACACCAGGATGCCGAAGATCAGCGCCAGCGCCAGGCCGTTGAAGATCGGGTCGTCGAGGATGAACAGCGCACCCAGCATCGCGGCCAAGCCGGTCAGGATGATGGGCTTGGCACGTGCCGCCGCCGCATTCACCACCGCATGCTGCAGTTCCACCCCGTCGCGCAGTTGCAGGTTGACGAAGTCCACCAGCAGGATGGAGTTGCGCACGATGATGCCGGCCAGCGCGATCATGCCGATCATCGAAGTGGCGGTGAACTGCGCGCCGAACAATGCATGGCCGGGCATCACGCCGATGATGGTGAGCGGGATCGGTGCCATGATCACCAGCGGCACGACGTAGCTCTTGAACTGCGCCACCACCAGCAGATAGATCAGGATCAAACCCACGCCGTAGGCGATGCCCATGTCGCGGAAGGTCTCGAAGGTCACCTGCCATTCGCCGTCCCACTTCAGCGCATAACCCGCATACGGGTCGGGCGGTTGCCTGAAGAAGTAGGGCTGCAATGTGCCGCCCTGTGCCAGCGCCATGCCGCCGGTCTTGCCGTGGATGTCGAACATGCCGTACAGCGGGCTGTCCAGATCGCCGGCCATGTCGCCGGTCACGTACACCACCGGCAGCAGATCCTTGTGATGGATGGGATAGTCGCGTTCCGTCTTCACCACTTGCACCACTTCCGACAGCGGCACCAGCGCCCCGTCGAGCGAACGTACTTTGAGTTTCAGCACGTCGTCAATGCGGCTGCGTTTCTCCGACGGCAGGCCGAGACGCAACGGCGGCGCGTATTTCGCATCGAGAGCGTGCAATGCGGTCACATCCTGACCGGACAGTGCGATCTGCACCGCATCCACGATGTCGCGCTGCGCCACACCCAGCAGCGCGGCCTTGCTCTGCATCACGCGCAGGATCATCTTGGGCGCGGCTTCGCTCACCGTGTCGTCGATGCCGACAATGTCGGCAGTGGCGACGAACTGCTCGCGCACTTTGCTTGCCACCTGACGCGCACCCTCGTAGTCCGGACCGTAGATCTCCGCCACGATGGGCGACAACACCGGCGGACCGGGCGGCACTTCCACCACTTTCACCTTGGCATGCCAGCGATTGGCGATCTCCTCGACCGGTTCGCGCACCGCGCTGGCGATCTCGTGGCTGCTGCGGTGGCGCAGTTGCTTGTCCTGCAGATTGACCTGGATGTCTCCCTGCTCGGGCGAGTTGCGCAGATAGTACTGGCGTACCAGTCCGTTGAAGTTGATCGGCGATGCCGTACCCGCATAGGCCTGATAGTCGGTCACTTCCGGCACGGTCGCCAGATAGGCACCAATCTCGCGCATCACGCCCGCTGTTTGCTCTACAGCCGTGCCCGACGGCATATCCACCACCACCTGGAACTCGGATTTGTTGTCAAACGGCAGCATCTTCAACACCACCAGCTTTACGACAGCCAGCGACACCGCAAACAACAAGCCGCCCAATATGCCCAACCACAATTTGCGGCGTGCGGATTTGCCGTGTTCCTTGTTCAGGAAAGGCCCCAGGCGCATGCGGAAAAAGCGCGCGATGGCGGTGTCTTCCTCGTTCTTGATCACCGCGTGGTGCGGCCCCGCAAACTTGTGCGCCAGCCACGGCGTGACGATGAACGCGACGGCCAGCGAGATCAGCATGCCCATGCTGGCGTTGATCGGGATCGGGCTCATGTACGGCCCCATCAGACCGCTGACGAAGGCCATCGGCAGCAGGGCCGCGATCACGGTGAAGGTGGCGAGGATGGTCGGACTGCCGACCTCGTCCACGGCCTCCGGAATGATCTCCGACAGCGCCTGGTGCTGCGACAATTCACGGCGGCGGTGAATGTTCTCCACCACCACGATGGCATCGTCCACCAGAATACCGATGGAGAAGATCAGCGCGAACAGCGACACGCGATTCAGCGTGAAGCCGTATGCCCAGGAGGCGAACAACGTCACCGCCAGCGTCAGCAACACGGCTACACCGACAATGAACGCTTCGCGTCGACCCAGGGCGAACCACACCAGCGCCACCACGGCGAAGGTGGCGAAAAACAGTTTTTGGATCAGCTTCATCGCCTTGTCGTTGGCGGTCTCGCCGTAGTTGCGCGTAACGGTGACCAGCACGTCATCGGGAATGACGCTGCCTTTCAGTTCGTCCACGCGACGCAGCAATTTGTTGGCGACGTCGACCGCGTTTTCACCCGGCTTCTTGGTCACGGCCAACGTCACGGCGCCGTACTCGCCCTGTGCGGTGATCCGCTTGTCGGCTGCTGCGGCACCGGTCCCCATCCACACGTAGCTCCTGGGTTGGTCGGCACTGTCGCGCACTTCCGCCACATCGCGCAGGAATACCGGTTTGCCTGCCGAGACACCCACCACCAGCTGGCTCACTTCCGTCGCATCGCTGAGGAAAGTACCGGTCTGCACCAGCACTTCGCGATTGTTCTGCACCAGCGTGCCGGCGCTATGCGATACATTCGATGCCTGCAACGCGGCGCGCACTTCCTGCACCGACATTTGATGCGCATTCAGCGCTTCCGGATCGAGCAGCACGCGCACCACGCGCGGCGTTGCGCCCAGCGTGCTCACCTCGCGCGTACCCGCCACACGCTTCAGTTCGGATTCGATGGAATGCGCCACCTGCGACAGTGCGACGGCATTGCCCGCGCCCTGCTCGCGCCACAAGGTCAGCGCCAGCACCGGCACATCGTCGATGCCCTTGGCCTTGATGATCGGCTGCTCCACGCCCAGCGTGGCAGGCAACCAATCCGCGTGCGACCAGATGACGTCATACAGTTTCACCAGCGACGGCACATGCTGCTCGCCCACCTTGAATTGCACAGTGAGCACGGCCATGCCGGGCTGCGACACGGAATACACATGATCGACACCCGCAATCTGCGACAGCACCTGCTCGGCCGGTGTGGCGACAGTGTTCGCCACGTCCCGCGCCGAGGCACCGGGATAGGAAATCAACACATTGGCCATGGTCACATTGATCTGCGGCTCTTCCTCGCGCGGCGTGACCGCGACGGCAAAGATGCCCAGCAGCAAGGCAACCAGCGCCAGCAGCGGCGTCATCTGCGAATGCAGGAATACGCGCGCGATACGGCCGGATACGCCCATGCTCATCGCTTCATCTCCGAGGCGACCATGCCGGCCTTGACCGCTTCGCGCGCCACGCGCTCGCCGATGTTCAAGCCGGCCAGCACCTCGATTTCGTTCTGCGCATTGGCCTCGCCCAAACGCACCTGGCGCAGACGCGGCATGCCCTTGTCGTCCACCACATACACGGCCACCACTTCGCTGCGGCGCACCACGGCACTGGCCGGGATCAGCAACTTGTTCTCTTTGCCCACCACGAAATGGGTGCGCACGAACATGCCTGGATACAGGTTTGCCTGATTCACAGGCAGGTCGATACGCACTTGCGTGCTGTGGGTGCGCAGGTCGGCGGAGGGCTGCACCGTGACCGAAGCGGCCTTGACCCAGCGATTCAGAGAAGGGACTTCCACAGTCACTTGCGGGCGCGCGCCGATGTCTTTCAGGCGTTCCTGCGACACATTGGCGATCACGCGCAGTTGTGATGGATCGAAACCGGTCATCAGCGGTTTACCCACCGTGACCATCTCGCCCATCTCGACCATGCGTGCCGATACCACGCCTGCATACGGCGCGATGACCGAGGTATAGCTCTGCGCCAGCGCGGATTGCTGCGCACCGGCTTCGCTGGCCTCGGCCTGCGCCCTGGCCATCTCGTAGTCTGACTTGGCCTTGTCTAAAGCAGCCTGGCTGATGAACTTCTGCTTGAACAGTTCCTGCGAACGCTCGTAGTTCAAACGGGCATTCTGCAAAGCCGCCTGTGCCTGTGACAGTTGCGCGCGGCTGCCCGCCAAAGCCTGCTCCGCCTCGCGTTCGTCGATCTTGAGCAGGATCTGCCCCTTGCTGACGCGGTCGCCGACATCAAAGAAGATCGCTTTCACGCGCCCGGATATCTGCGCAGATACGGTGGACTGGCGGGTCGCCTCAACCACACCGTCCACGCTATAGGTCTGCTCCACCTCACGATATTGCACCGGCGCAAGCGCCAAAGGCTCCGCCGCGTGTACAGCCATGCCGAATATCATCGCCGAAAGACCGAACAACACACGGGAATAAAGCTTCATGTCACCACCCTGGGAAAAAGAATCCATGAATATTAGCAATTACTAATATGCATGGCAAGCCTTACTTTATTTGTCGGTTATTAACGCTTCAGATTGTGCAGAACACGTCCCGCATCATCCCCACCAGCTTGACGGTGCGGGGGTCGCCGATACGGTAGAAAACGCGATTGGCATCCTTGCGCGTGGTGAGCACGCCTTTGTCGCGCAGAATAGCCAAGTGTTGGGAGATATTGCTTTGAGATGTGCCCACGCTGTCGACGATCTCCTGCACACTGAGTTCACCTTCGCCCAATACGCACAATACCTTGAGCCGCAAGGGATGCGCGATGGCCTTCATCGCCAGCGATGCCTGCAGAATATCTTCGTCTTTGTCGATCAGATTGTTCTTCATATTCATCTGTGATCATTTACAGGAGGTGGCTTGTTGCCCGCCGAAATCGGCTAAAATTGCGACTCGCAACGATATTATCGCATCGCAGTTAATTAGCAACTGCTCATATTCTGATATTTTGGTGACCAAAAAGCCAGTATGACCGACCGCTCTACTCAAACAATCACGCCCGTCCTTCTGCTTATCTTGGATGGCTTCGGCTATCGCGAGGACAACGATTTCAATGCCGTTTCCCATGCCCGCAAACCCAACTGGGACCGGCTATGGAGTAAGTATCCGCACACATTGATCAATACATCGGAACTGCATGTTGGCCTGCCGCGCGGACAAATGGGCAACTCCGAAGTCGGCCACCTCAACATCGGTGCCGGTCGTGTGGTCTACCAGGAACTGACCAAGGTGGATCTGGCCATCGAGGACGGCAGCTTCTACAGCAACCCCACATTCACTGAAGCCGTGGCGACCGCCAAGCGCAACGGCAGCGCCTTCCACATCATGGGCCTGCTTTCGCCCGGCGGCGTGCACAGCCACGAGACGCACATTCACGCCATGGTGAAGATGGCTGCGCAGGCTGGGCTGGACAAGATTTGCATCCACGCTTTTCTTGACGGTCGTGATACGCCACCGCGCAGCGCCGCACAATCCCTGCAGGCACTGGATGCACAATGCAAACAAGCAGGTGCGGGACGCATCGCCAGCATCGTCGGCCGCTACTTTGCCATGGACAGGGACAATCGCTGGGAGCGCGTGCAGATCGCCTATGACCTGCTGACCTTGGGCACGGCCCCTTTCAGCGCGATCGATGCACAAGCCGGGCTTGAAGCCGCCTATGCGCGCGGCGAGAACGACGAGTTCGTACAGGCTACGGTCATCGGCGAACCTTGTGCGATGCAGGACGGCGATGTCGCCGTGTTCATGAATTTCCGCGCCGACCGCGCCCGCGAGATCACCCGTGCGCTGACCGATGCGCAGTTCGACGGCTTCGCCCGCACCCGCTTCCCCAGGCTGGCGAATTTCTCCACTTTGAGCAGCTACGGCGCGGATTTCCATCTGCCCAGCGCCTATAGCGCGGATACCATCCACAACGGCATCGGCGAGTACCTGTCCAATCTCGGAATGAAGCAACTGCGTATCGCCGAGACCGAGAAGTATGCCCACGTCACCTACTTCATGAGCGGCGGACGCGAGCAGCCCTACCCCGGCGAAGACCGCATATTGGTGCCTTCACCCAAGGTCGCCACCTACGACCTCGCGCCTGCGATGAGTGCCTTCGAAGTGACGGAAAAACTTGAAGCGGCGATTCGCAGCAAGCAATATCAAGCCATCCTGTGCAATTACGCCAACGGCGACATGGTCGGTCATAGCGGCGTGATGGAAGCCGCCGTCAAAGCGATCGAAGTGCTGGATGAATGCATCGGACGCGCGGTGAACGCGATGCTGGCATGTGGCGGCGAGGTACTGGTCACGGCCGACCACGGCAACGCCGAGCAGATGATAGACCGCAGCACCAACCAGGCGCACACGGCGCACACGCTGAACCATGTGCCCTTCCTCTACATCGGTCGCAAGGCCGAAATGGCACCGGTTGACGAGGGCGCTTTGCAGGATGTCGCGCCGACCCTGCTGGCTATGATGGGCCTGCCACAACCGCCGGAAATGACCGGCCGCCCTCTGATCCGGTTCAAGTGATACGCGGACTGCATTCGTGTTTGCTGGCAGCACTCCTGTTGCCCGCAAGCGCGCATGCATCGCAGGAATCCGATCTGGAGAAACTGCGCCAACGTCTGGCTGCGATTCAGCGCGACTTCGAACAAGCCAGCGAATCGCGCTCGGAAGCCGCAGACGCCCTGCGCGATTCCGAACGCGCGATCAGCGACAGCAACCGCAATTTGTCGCAACTGACCCGCCAGCGTCGCGAATCCGACCGCGACCTCGACCGCCTGCAGCAGCGCACTGCCGAGTTGAGCGCCAACTACAACATACAGCAATCGCTGCTGGGGCGTCTGCTCTACCGGCAATATATCGGCGGTATCGATCAGGATTACCTCAAACTGCTGCTCAACAGCAAAGAACCCAACCAGCTTGCGCGCGAGCTGCGCTACTACGACTACATCGCCCGCGAACGGGCGGATACGCTGCAGAAGTTGCGTGGCGCGCTCGCCGAGTTGCAAGCTGCGACCCGCCAGACTTCAGCCAAACAACTTGAGATCGTTGCTCTGCAGAATTCGGAAAAACGCGAGTTGACCCAGCTTGAGCGCGAACAGGACAATCGGCGCATTACTTTGCGCAAGATCGGCCTGCAGTTGAAGAAACAGCAGCACGAGCTAGCGCGCTTGCGGCGCAATGAAGCGCGCCTGACGACACTAGTGGGCGAATTGGGGCAACTTTCCAGCGGCGGCGACGGCACCGCATTCAAGGCACTCAAAGGCAAGCTGGTACTGCCCGTCAGCGGGGAAGTAAGCAACCGCTACGGTGAACGGCGCGCAGAAAGCAACCTGCCATGGACCGGCTGGTTCGTGCGCGCCCCTGCACGACAGCCAGTGCTGGCCGTCGCCGCTGGTCGCGTGGTGTATGCAGACTGGCTGCGCGGCTTCGGCAACCTGCTGATCATCGATCACGGACAAGGATTTATGAGTCTGTACGGAAACAACGAGACACTGTACAAACAGGTGGGGGATTCCATAAGCACCGGCGACATCGTGGCCGGCGTGGGCAACAGCGGCGGCAACGTGGATTCCGGTTTATACTTTGAACTGCGCTATAAAGGCAGTCCTTTCAACCCCGACACATGGATCAAGCATCCACGAGGAAAATCAAGATGAGTCGTCGCTTCAAAGAATTGGGTCTGATCAGTATCGGTTTGGTGGCGGGAATTTCCGTCAGCCTGCATTTTTCCGCTCTCGCCGAAAAAGAATTGCCGCTGCCGCTGCCCGTGGAAGAACTGCGTGCATTCTCGGACGTGTTCGGTCGCATCAAGAGCGACTATGTTGAACCGGTGAGCGACCAGAAGCTGATCACCGAGGCGATCAACGGCATGTTGTCCGGTCTCGATCCGCACTCGGCCTATCTGGATGCAGAAGCCTTCAAGGAACTGCAGGTAGGCACGCAGGGTGAGTTCGGCGGTCTCGGCATCGAGGTCGGCATGGAAGACGGCCTGGTCAAGGTCATCTCGCCGATCGAAGACACGCCCGCATTCAAGGCCGGTATCCAGAGTGGCGACCTGATCATCAAGCTGGACGACACGCTGGTCAAAGGCCTCTCCCTGAACGATGCGGTCAAGCGCATGCGCGGCAAACCCGGCAGCACCATCCGCCTGACTGTTGTGCGCAAGAGCGAGACCAAGCCTTTCCAGATCGATATTGTGCGGGCCGTAATCAAAGTGCAAAGCGTGAAATACAAGCTGCCCGAGCCGGGCTACGGCTTCGTGCGCATCACCCAGTTCCAGGAACACACCGGCGAAAACCTCGCGGCTGCGCTTGAGAGCCTGCGCAAGCAGAATAACGCCCCCCTTCAGGGGCTGGTCCTTGATCTGCGCAACGATCCGGGCGGCTTGCTGACGGCCGCCGTTGGCGTTTCAGCCGCCTTCCTGCCCAAGGATGCTTTGGTGGTCTACACCGAGGGCCGCACCGAAGATGCGCACATGCGCTTGTTGGCCAGCCCGGAATATTATCTGCGCGGCAACAAGCAGGATTACCTGAAAGATCTGCCCGGCGAATTCACCACCGTGCCGATGGTAGTGCTGGTCAATGGCGGCTCCGCTTCCGCTTCCGAGATCGTTGCCGGCGCGCTGCAAGACCATAAACGTGCCGTCATCATGGGCACCCAGTCGTTCGGCAAGGGTTCGGTGCAAACCATCCTGCCGCTCGGCAACAACACGGCCATCAAACTGACCACTGCCCGCTACTACACGCCCGGCGGCCGCTCCATCCAGGCCAAGGGTATCGAGCCCGATATTCTGGTGGAAGATCCGGCGACAGCCGCTTTCGACAGTACTTTGCGCTTGCGCGAGGCCGATTTGGATAAACACTTGATAAACGGCCAAGCGGAGCATTCCGGCGACCCGGTCAAGTCGGCGCATAAAGCCTCGCAAAAGAACAAGGAGGAGAATTCCGAGAAGGTCGAGGTTGCTGAATTTGGTGCCAAGAACGATTATCAGCTGAATCAGGCGCTGAATCTCTTGAAGGGGATGAGCATTCTGCGGGGGAAATAAATATGAATCCGTTTGAACTGCACAAAGAACGCATTCTGGTGTTTGCGGATGAGCCTGCCGATCAAGTCGAGCAGGCCTATCTCTTGCTAGGCGGGCTGAAAAATTTCGAAGTGCTGCGCGGCCCCGCCCATCAAACGCTGCGCATCCGCTACAGCATCGTGCATTATTCGCTGGAGGGCCTGCAAAAGGCACTGCAGAAGGAAGGTTTCGTTTTCAATTTCAGCCTTCTTGATCGCGTCAAACATTCGCTCATCCATTATTGCGAAGATGTGCAGTACCACAATCTAAAGACACCCGAGCCGCGCACCAAGAACAATTCCCAAGAGGTCTTCGTCAAAGCCTACGAACAGCATCCGCACGGCGACCACATCGACATCCCGTCCACTTCCGGCAAAAGCAAGTGACGCAGGATGGACGATAGCCAGCTGCTGCGCTACAGCCGCCACATCCTTTTGCCTGAAATCGGGATCGAAGGACAACAATCATTTCTCGATGCCCGCGTCCTGGTCATCGGCGCGGGCGGCCTGGGCTCCCCTGCCGCCATGTTCCTCGCCGCCGCCGGCGTCGGCACGCTCACGCTGTGTGATGATGACTTGGTTGACCTCACCAATCTGCAACGCCAGCTGGCGCATCGAACTGCGAGTATCGGCGCAGCCAAAGTGGAATCTGCACAACAAACCCTGAATGCGATCAACCCGGATGTCCGCGTATATACGCTGCAGGAACGGGTCGGCGAAATTCGCCTGGCCGCCCTGGCGGCAGAAGCGGACATCGTGCTCGATTGCAGCGATAATTTTCCCACGCGCTACGCGCTGAACCGCGTTTGTGCCGCAGCACGCAAACCGCTGGTGTCGGGCGCGGCCACACGCTTTGATGGCCAGGTAAGTGTGTTTGATTTTCGCCGTCCGGACAGCCCCTGCTACAACTGCCTGTATCCAGAGGACAGCGAAGCGGAAGAAACCCGTTGTGCCGTGATGGGCGTGTTCGCGCCACTGGTCGGCATCGTGGGCAGCATGCAGGCGGCCGAAGCGCTTAAATTACTGGCCGGGATCGACGGCACACTGCATGGCAGATTGCTGGCGCTGGATGCGCTGGCCATGCAGCCGCGCGTCATGAAACTGGCGCGCGACCCGCATTGTGCAGTCTGTTCCGGATCGGCTTGAGGGTTACGCAGGCAGGGCGATCTTGTTGCCGGTGCTGAACTGGTAGTCCTTGAACACGTGCTCTGCGCTCAACAACTGGTAACTTCCGTCCGACAGCTTGTTCGTGGTGTCTTTCAAGCGGCTGGTCGTTTGCCCACAGGTCCAGCACTTGAAGTTACGCATGTGGGTACACAGACAAGTTTTGTCGAACACGGCGATCTTTTTTTCGCCGGGATGCGCGGCAACTTCCCGGTTGTATGCGTCGATGTAGTCGCAACGCCCGCTGGCATCCAGCAAATAGCCGTATGACTCGCAACCGGGGCGGATGCCGGAGCCGATGGAGGGGCTGCTCTTCAGCATGCGCATAGGATAACCGGTGGGCGACGTGCCGTTCACCTCGATATCGTCTTCGCTGGCCTTGAAATATTCCTGCTGCACATCCGGCGGCAAGCCGCACTCCTTCACCACGGTGAAGCGCGTCGCCACCTGAACAGCGCCCGCGCCTTCTTGCAGATAACTGGCCGCATCGCTGCCGGTGAAGATACCACCTGCCGGAATCACTGGAATATCCAGTTTTTCAGCTTTCAGGAAAGCGTGTATCTCGTTGACGATGGTGCGCAGATCATATTGCGCCCAGTCCATGCCAAAGCCCAGATGTCCACCGGCCAGCGGCCCCTCCACCACCACAAAGTCCGGCAGCCGTTTGATCTTGACGTTCTTGCGCAGGAACAGTTGCAGCGCGCGCACTGTCGAAACGATGATGCCCAGTTTCGCATCGCGAAAACGCGGGTGGTCTTCCATGAGTGCGAAAGAGCCAAGATGCAAACCGGCCGCCAATGTGATGCCGTCGATCCCGGCGGACAAAGCCTCATGCAACCGAACCCGCAGCGTGTCGCGCGGAGAATTCATGGTCAGCTTCTCCATGATATTGATGAGCACCATGCCCTCGCCCCGCTTGCGCTCCATGGTCTTGCTCACATGCAGACGGGTAGATTCGGCAATGTGTCCCAGATCGAATTTGATATCCGTCTTGTCTGAATTGTCGATATTGTATTTGTACTGCTGCAGTTTTTCCTTGACGAAGCCCGTGTCGTAGCGGCGATCCGAAACGGTCGGCAGCATTGCATCGGAAATATGGCCCACACCGCCCAGGCGTGCGGCTTCCAGCGCCAGGTCGGCAGTGGAGATGTCGACCCCCATGCCGCCGATCATGATTGGGACCAACTCGTGTCGGCCTAGCTTCAGGCGAAAATCATCTACTTTTATTGTCATGTCTTCCCCAGATTACGGGGTCTCCTCCACAGAGCCGCCCGCACTCGCTATGTTGCGAGGCGCAGGCTGCATTCCGGACTTATATTACCTTAGAGTAACGTGCGTGTTCCTGGCGTGTGCGCAGATACTTGTCGAACACCATGCAGATGTTGCGTATCAGCATGCGCCCCTTGGGCGTGACGGTGATCCACTGCGGGGATAGTTCAAGCAACCCTTCCTTCGCATACCCCTCCAACTCCTTCATCTCAGCCGCGAAGTAGCTGTCGAAGTCGATCAGATACGAGATATTGAACGATTCCTTGGATATCTCGAAATGGCACATCAACGCCTGGATGATGGCGCGCCGCACCAGATCGTCCGAGTTCAGCTCCAAACCGCGCATGATGGGCAACTCATTCCGATCCAGCGCGTCGTAATACGGCTCCAGCTCCCGGTAGTTCTGGCTGTAGGTCGGGCCGATCTTGCCGATGGCGCTCACACCGAGAGCGACGAGGTCGCAGTCGGAATGTGTCGAGTATCCCTGGAAGTTACGGTGCAGACGGCCTTCGCGCTGCGCCACGGCAAGCTCGTCTTCCGGCTTGGCAAAATGGTCCATGCCGATATACACATAGCCCGCACCGGTCAGCTTGTTCACCGCCATGCTCAGTATGTCCAGTTTTACCTGCGGCGCCGGCAGATCCTCTTCATGGATGCGGCGCTGCGGCTTAAAGATGGTGGGCATGTGCGC
>WOZO01000202.1:0-6255 GCA_011620315.1 Sideroxydans sp.
CGCAACCAGCAGTCCGAACTCGTCATCCATCGTCCGGATGGCCGTATCCGTGACAAGGATAGCCACGGCAACGACTCCTTCCCGCCGAAGGGCTGAAGTGCCATGACGGGTATCCCTACCTACCATGTGCTTGCCTTGTCAGGGGGCGGTTATCGCAGCCTGTACACGGCGACAGTTCTTGCCGAACTCGAAACTGTGCTGGGCCGTCCTATTGCTTCGCACTTTGATCTGATTTGCGGCACATCAGCAGGAGGGATGCTGGCTTTGGGGCTGGCTGCGGAAATTCCGGCCCAAGAGCTTAAAGCACTGTTTGAAGACGAAGGCAGCCGCATCTTTGGTTGCCGCAGCCTTCCACGGCGGCTGCTGGGATTCTGGCTGACCGCAAAGCATGACTCGGCGGGACTTCGGGAAGTGCTGACCGAACGCTTCCAAGGGACCACGATAGGCGACCTGAAGCATCGTGTTCTCGTGCCGGCAGTCAACTATTCGACGGGGCGCGGGCAATTCTTCAAGACACCTCACCATCCTTCGTTTGAGTTGGATCACCGCATGAGGATCATCGATGTTGCGTTGGCGACCGCCGCCGCGCCCGTCTACTTTCCTTTGGAGCGCAACGACCGCGGTGTCTTCGCGGACGGGGGGCTTGTGGGCAACGCGCCCGGCCTGTTCGGATTGCACGAAGTCAATACGTTCCTGGCACCAAAGCAGAACGCGCTGGTTCGGGTTCTCTCCATCGGCACGATGACGATCGGCGCGACCGTTCGCGGTGGCGCTAGCCTTGACCGCGGGTTCGGCAAGTGGCGCGGGGGACTCTTCGACCTCGTGATCTCCGCTCAGGAATCTTCGGTGGACTACATGCTGCGGCAGTTGTTGGGAAGCGACTACTTTCAGATCGATGACAAGGCGACGCCGGATCAAAGCAAGGATGTGAAGGCACTGGATCGGGTTTCCATTGGCGCAACGAACACGCTCAAGGATCGCGGTAACCACGCGGCGCAGCGCGCGCTCGGCGATCCTCTTTTCCAACCGTTTAGAGCGCATCAGGCCGGCGCACCAACCTTTTATCACGGCCCCAATAAGAATGTTCCGGAGGCCGCATGCTGAACCTCAGCCCGCTTTTCTTCACCACCGTTGATGACGAATCCTGCATGCATGACGAGTTGGATCTGACGCCTGAACAACGCGTCTGGATTGCCAGCGCACGCGCGAGTGTCCGGGACTGCCTGCGCACAGGCATCCCTCGAGTGCTGAAGGCAAGCGGATACACGGAAGAGGTGCCGCAACCGCGCTTCTTCACGCAAGGGTCGTGGGCGTACAAAACGTTGAACTCCCCGGCACAACGACCGCAGCAGGCGGATGTCGATGACGGCTGCTATCTGCCAATGAGTTTCGTCTCACAGACGAAGCGTCCGAGCACCTCAACGACGGTCTTCTTCTCCGCTGCGGAAGAAGCCTTGAGGCCGCTGGTTGAGGAAAAGCAGTGGAAGCTCGTCACCGACAAGCCGACTTGCATCCGTATCGTCATTTCAACGCATGCCCACATTGACATCCCGCTGTACGCGATCCCCGACCAAGAATTCGTGAGTCTGGCAGAGGCCTCGATGAGGCGATATGGCTATGACTCGGTGATGGACGCAGTGATTAAGGCGGAGAGGGATGCATGGACGGCGTTGCCTCGCGACAAAGTGCTCCTGGCTCATCGTGAATGCAACTGGATGCCCTCCGACCCCAGGCCCGTGAAAGAGTGGTTTCTGGGCGAAGTGGATGCCAAGGGGGAGCAGTTCCGCCGCGTCGTTCGTTACTTGAAGGCGTTCCGCGATTGGAGGTGGGCCAGCGGTGGGCCCGCTTCCATTCTGTTGATGGCGGCTGCCGCGCCGCTTTTTGAAAAGCGTGATCGGCGTGACGACATCGCCTTATTGGATGTCGTCGCTGCCCTTCCAGCCCGGTTGCGTGGCGGAGTGAACAACCCTGTGGATGACTCCGAATCGCTCACGGAGCGACTTGGCCAAGCGGGTGTCGAAGAGGCGGCAAAGGCGTTCGAAGAATTTGAGAAAGTGCTTCGCGGAGCAACCGGTGCCGGCAGTCCTTCACAGGCTTGTATCTGGGTGCAAGGCCAGTTCGGCCCGCGCTTTCCGAACGAGCCGGATCGGGTCAAGGTGGTATCTGTCGCCGCCACCATTGCCGCAGCTCCCGCAACAGCCGGCCCGAGCGAACTTGTTGGGCGAACTAAGGCCGGATGAGTAGCGCCGCTGCGATCGCAGATGTGATCGACGCCTTCAAGCAGCGAGGCTTCGAGTTTGTTGGCAAGACGGATGACGGCTGGTTCACGCTGCGTGGGCGATTGTCCCAGCCCCAGGGGGACAAGGATTGTCCGTGCGAAGTCGAGCTTGACCCAACGTTCGTCGACTTGCCTCGCATTCGGCTGCTGGAGATCCCTCCTGACCTGCCCGCAGCGGTTCCCCATCTTGGCGCTGATGGCGGGATTTGCTATCTTGCCAAGGGCACGGTCGTTCTGGATATCTATGATCCCGTCGGACAGTCGCTGGCGTGCCTGCAACGCGCCGCTGTCGTGTTCGGACAGATCGTAAAAGGGGAGATGGTCGAAGATCTCGCGGAAGAGTTCTTCGCCTATTGGGATGGTTGGCTTTGTTTCGTGGACATGCAAGGTGAGGACTTAGGGCGACAGAAATGCATAGTCGCGCAGGCCAACGGGAATCCTTTGTGGTTTATCACCGACAACGAAGATCGAACAACTAAGAAGCTAAAGTCGCTCGGCTACCAAGCTACTGACAGAACGGTGCTGACTTACCGGGTAAAAACTGGTGCTCAACCCCGACCTTTGACCAACAGTTGGCCTCCTGAAACAGTTGGGGATATGTTGGCATGGCAAGGCAACCTTGACCCTCGGTGCCGGCGCAAGATTCACGAGCGCATCAAGGAGGGAAAAAGGAAACAGGCCAACGGCGTACTGATCGTCATCGAATCGCCGTTAATGACCTATGGCTTTGTGGTTCTCTATGACCACCAACGTCCGGTCCAGAAGAGCAAGCTCGCAGATCGCAGGGATCTGACCTATGGGTTGAAGGTAACGCCAATCTCAGTTGTCAGAATCGACGATCGATACCTTGCTCAGCGGAACATACCCAAGTCAAAGACGCTGGCAGGTAAAAAAATTGCGATAGTGGGTTGCGGAACGATCGGCGGATATCTGTCGGATATGCTGGTCAAGGCCGGGGCGGGAACATGCGGCGGAAAACTTACGCTCGTGGATTTCGATAGTCTTCTTCCGCAAAACATCGGGCGCCATCGCCTGGGATTCCCGGACCTCCTGTCGAACAAAGCAGAGGCCATGGCGAAAGAGCTTTGCCGCTTGGCGCCAGGTGCCGAGATTCGTGCACTCCCCGTGGATGTCAGGCAAGCCCAATTGGGAGAGCTGGACCTGCTCATAGATGCCACCGGGGAAGAATCCCTCGGGCATTGGCTGGCCGGCCGCTATCCGCCTCCGATGCCGATGCTTTCGGTCTGGATCGAGGGGCCGGGAACGGCTGTCCGTGCGCTCCTGAAGACCAACGCATCTGGTGCGTGTTATCGCTGCCTGTGGCATAGCAACAGGAGAGGCGAACTCCGCTCCACCGTTGATCCTCTTCCTGCCATATTGGCGGGGCATGGATGCGAGGGCTTGTACGTGCCATTCCCCGCTTCGGTGTCGGTGAACGCTGCCAGCCTAGGCGCTGAGGTGACCCTTGACTGGGTCAACGGCGTTTATTCCCCTGCGCTACGAACCAGGATGATCGGCGGCGCCTATCGACTTGCGACACCCGATTGCGATCCACTTCGGGATCGGGAGTGTCCCCTATGCAATTCATGAGTTCCTGGGCGACCGATGATAAAAGAACGCTGCTGCATTTCTCGCCGGCCACGATGGAGACGTTCTGTCTGCATGTTCAAGCCAGTGATTCCGACTGCGAAGCTGGTGGACTTCTGCTCGGTTCGGTTCATGGAGCCCATATGCTCATCGAGCAAGCGACGGTTCCTACGGCATGGGATAAACGGTTTCGCTTCCTGTTTGAGCGGATGCCATTTGGCCACGAAGCAATCGCTCTGTCTCGTTGGACGGCGAGTCAGGGAACCGTTCGATACTTGGGCGAATGGCACACCCATCCGGAAGACTATCCACAACCTTCTGGTCTCGATAGATCGGAATGGAACCTCTTATCAGCGAAGCGTCGGGACAAGAGACCTATGTTGTCTGTCATCGTTGGGCGAAAATCCATGTTTGTTGAATTAGTGCCGAGTTCAGGACGCGGTTCGGTGCTTACGCCTGTCGAATAGGGCACAAACCAATGGCGTACCGGCATTCCAGTCTCGATCAGATGTCCGGCAGGGGCACCGTCAGCGACCAGCTGGGCGATTTGATCGCCGTCATCGACGGACGAGACGATCTGATCTCAGAATGTTTGCAGGGTGCGGCCGAATTGCGCTGCTTCTTGCGCGAGAACACGCGTGCGTTGCTTGCAACGCACGCCTTCCACGACGCATTGGCTGGTCATCTGCCCGGTGATGTCGCGAGTCAAGCCGGCCTGCCTGATCTGCTGGCGAAGCTGCACACTATCGCGGACCTGGAGTAAGGGAAAATGGCATTCAACGATTTCGACATGAAGCGCATTGAGAAAGCGACGGATGCATTCCTCGCGAAGCGTCGGCCTCCTGCGCACATTCGTGCCGACCTCGACATCGGCTATCGCATTTCCGGGCAAAGCGTCGAGATACTCGAAATTCGTTCGCAATGGGATGATCGCAGCATTGTCCATCAGCACCCGATCGCCAAGGCAACCTATGTGCGTACCCAGAATCATTGGACGGTATTCTGGATGCGCGCGAGCCTCAAGTGGCAAAGCTACGAACCGGTGCCGACTGTCGCGTCCATCGGCGAATTCCTGCAAGTCGTCGATGCCGACGCGCATGGCTGCTTTTTCGGCTGACCAGCGATATGGCGACTATCCGTAGCCAGGAATCGCGGAGATGTCGCAGAGCCAATCCCGTTTTTTTGCTGACGTAAGATGATCGCATGTCCCGTCGCCAAAGCATCCAAACGCAGTCCGTAGCGCATCCGAGCATGTCGGAGGAAGTCGAAACCTACCTGAAGAGCGGGGGCCACGATCCGAAGTTCGAAGCCTGGCCGGGCAGCGGATTCTTCGACCGATCACAAAACGGAAGCAAGGAAATGCGCGAGGCGTTGGTCGCAGAAGTGCTGGCAAGAACGCAGGATCGCCCTGCCACTGCGCTTCCCGACGATCTGGATATTCTCCAGTTCACACACCAGAAATTCAGCGGCATGGTGAAGGGGCTTTTCCCCAAAATTGAGCAGGCGATCGTCCTTGCCATGCTTGAACGCTCCGTGATATTCCTAACGCCAAGGAACATCGTCCCGGTTCTGCGGGAAATGCCTTGGCTCGGTACGGCATGGGACTTGGCCAACCTCTATCTGGCCAGCCACTCAGCGGAATTGCTGTCGGTTGAGGCTCAACCGATCCTTGGATTGAGCATCGAAACGACCTGCTACGTTTCGACAGACTATTTCCGCGCAGCAAATCCCTTCGACGATTTCGTCCTCCATGAAGCCGCTCATGTTTTCCACAACTGCAAACGCGAGACGCTGGGGCTGCCCCATTCACGGCATCGGGAATGGCTGCTCGAGATTGAGTATCGGAAGCGCGAAACATTTGCCTATGCCTGCGAGGCATACAGCCGCCTGCTCGAACTAGGGCGCGATTCAAAACATCGCCAAGACTTGTTGAGCGAATTGGCTGCAACCCCGCTGCCCAACGATGAACGCGTGGACGGTGCGGAGTATCTCGACATTCTTGCCGAAGCCGTAACCGCCAGAAATGGCTGGAAGCGCATCCTCGCGCGATGCTCCCCGTCCAGGGTTCGCAACCAGACAATTCCGACGCCTACATCGTAGTTCGTTTCCTCTACGTAGCGCCCCGTCGAGTCGTCAGCGACCGTAGCTGCTAACAGGTAGCCGAAATGCGCCCGAAAAGTGCGCATTTCAAAAATCCAGAGGTGTTCCCCCCAGCCAAAATCGCCCCTTATGTGGTCTCTGGTTCGCATTCTCCTTGTGCTTTTCACCTGTACGACATTTTCTGCGTTCGCTGCGGAATTGGGTGTCGTCGGCCCGACCTATGAGATCGCGGAACCGGATTTGATCGAGGTCATCCAGGCCCGATTGAAGCAAATGGAAAAATCCGGTGA
>WOZO01000202.1:6355-9262 GCA_011620315.1 Sideroxydans sp.
GGATCGTTGGTTCGGCGACTGGGGATTCGCCAAGTGCCGGCGATCGTCAGCCAGGACGGCAAGAGATTGCGGATCGATGAAGTCCGCCCGTAGCCTCGCATTCGTTTCGGTCATTGTGCTCGGCGTGCTTTTCTTGCGCCCAGCCTTTGCTACGGCAACCTGTACCGGGCGGTTTGCCAATCCGATTACGGACATCTGCTGGAGCTGCCTGATGCCGCTCCGATTTGGCGGCCTCGATCTGGTTTCCCTCGATCAGGAAGACACTCCGAATCCTGGTGGATCTCCCGTCTGCCTCTGTCCATCGCAATTGCGTGTCGGCTTCAAGGTCAGCTTCTGGGAGCCGGTGCGGCGCGTGGATGTGGTGCGCCGCCCGTTCTGCATGACCAGTCTTGGTGGCATCGAACTCAATCCCGGCTTCGATGCGCCGCGCGGGTCCCGCTTCAGCCAGGACAGCACCGCGACATCGTCGTTTTATCAGGTGCATTGGTATGTCGATCCAATCATTTTCTGGCTCGAAGCGATCTTTGATAACGCCTGCCTGGAACAAAGTTCATTCGACGTGGCGTACCTCACCGAACTCGATCCCATGTGGAACGACGACGAACTGACCTTCATCTTCAATCCCGATGTTGCCTTGTTCGGCAATCTCCCGGCACGAGCCGCCTGTGCTGCGGATTGTGTCTCGGCAACCGCAGGTTTTCCATCGAACGCCTTGTTCTGGTGTGCCGGATGTCAGGGCAGCTTGTATCCACTCAACGGAAACGTGCAAGCGCATATCGGTGGGGTACAGGCTTCCAGCCTGGAAATGACGCGACTGATCGCCAAGATGCACCGCGAAGGTCTGATGTGGGCCGCCTCCGGCGAGGACGGCTTGTGCGGTTACTACCCGCAGCCGATCATGGACAAGACCGGCTACAAGTATCAGATGCTGTACCCGGTTCCGCAAACCGCGAAGATCGCCGGGAAGTGCTGCCAGCCCTTGGGGCGTTCGACGATCTTGTGGGGTGCCGGAAAGGAATATCCGTTTGAGGGCGAAGACTTCGCCTACATGGTGTTCCGCAAGCGCAACTGCTGCCAGGGAGCCTTCTGACGCCATGAACGGCTCTACGCGCACCTTTCCCGTCGCCATATGCCTTTGGGTTTGCATGGCTACTCAAGCCTGGGGACAGGCAGCGTTACCGACTGATTACGACATGCGACTGGCCAGGCAGCGCATGGAGGAAGCACTTGGCTCCGGCAAGCTGCCCAAGGACTTCGGTGCGCCTTCAGTCCCCAAGGTCGAGTCCTTGCCCAAGCCAGAGGCAAAGCAGGCCGATATTGCCAAGATCGCCGAAGGCTACCGCCAGTTTCCGGCCGCAAGCAATCGGCCGAACGCATCAGACTCGCCGGAGTTGATGATTTTTGTGTCCTTCTCGATGCCTCGGGAATCTCTGGAGCGAATCGTCATCCAGTCGGAAAAGTCGGGTGCGGTCCTGGTTTTACGTGGTTTCAAAGGCGATTCGATGGCACGGATGGGAGAGGAAATTGCCAAGCTGATCGGCAAGCGAAACGTCACTGCCATCATCCACCCACCGGCGTTCACCCAATTCAAGGTGACGCAGGTCCCGGCGCTGGTTCTGGCCAAACCAAGCCAGGCAACCCGGATTGGCACGGATGGCTGCGCGGCCCCGACGAGTTACATCAAGGTCGACGGCGATGTCACCCAGGACTACGCCCTTGATCTCATCGAGCGTCAGGCACCGACTTGGGCCGATGCGGCTCGACGGTTCTCGGTCAGGCTGGCGGGCCGCATGCCATGAGATTCCTCTGGCTACTCTATCTCGTCAGCGGAATAACGTCGGTATTTGCTCAGGGTTATGACGCCAGCACCGCCTTTGGCGATGGAAGGTCGCTCGGGTCAGGAGCGGTGGGCGGCGCATTTCAGGGAATCGGCACCGGTAATGCGACAACCATTATTCCGGGCTATGGCCAGAGCGCCAGCCAGACCCAGTATTTCCAAGGGGGAATGGGGCAGCTTTCCGGCCCCGGGGTTGCCAAGGTGACGGATTGTTCCAGCCAGGCTCCGGATGCGGACGCCTATCGACGGCAGGAGTGCGATGCCGTCAATTTCGTTGCCCGGAATCCCAGTGTCAGGCCCGCATTCTCGATCGACCGGGCCACGGATCCTCTGATCAGTCGCGCCAACGCGATCGCCAGCAATCCCGCACTGCAATTCACCGGAATCAACGTGGGTTCGAGCACGGAATCCTGCCGGGTGGTGACGGATACGACCCCCGCGACTTTTACGACGGAAATCTGCACCGAGTATCGGCCGGTGACCAGCAATTTGTGCACGACCGCGCGCCAGATCACGGTCGATCAGTATCACCTTTACCAGTGCGTCGAGCAGATGCAGACGCTGAGCAACGCAACGTGTTTCATCGGTCGGCAGATTTCGGTGAACACCGCCTACAACTACCAGTGCAACCAGACCGTTCAAGGCTACGAGACCTTGAGTTGTCGCCGCGGCGTCTCGGCGACAGTTGGTTTCGGTCAATGCACGCCCGGGGCATGGCTGGGCCGAACCGCATTCATGGACTGCAGCTGGTGTGTCGATCCCTATATGGCCATGAACATTTTCTGCGGAAGTGATGGCCACTCCTATGTCGTCGAACCATACCGTTCCTACGACGGTGTCAATCGCTACGACTACAACTGGATCGGCTATCCGTGGGATGGCAGCTATGGCCAGTTTCCGGTGGCGGTTGCCCCAGGCCAATCCGTCACCGATTACTACGTCAGCAATCTCGGTTTCGGTTGCAACCTGTACGTCTACTTCAGCGTCAGCTGCAACTCGACGACCTGCACGCCGTCCATGCGGAATGTGAGTTCCGGATGTAACTCCTCGGGTGGAACGGGTACTGGGGC
>WOZO01000202.1:9362-12175 GCA_011620315.1 Sideroxydans sp.
AGCGATACGGCATTCAATGGCACTTGCAATACCTACACCAAGACGTTCCGGTGCGGAAACAACCAGGGCACGCCCACCAATACAGTACGTCTCGACAACACCTATTCACTGGTCACGGATACGGCGAATACCAGTCAGTGCAGCAGCTATGCGCAAAACTCGCGATGCCGCCTGGCGTCGCATGCCTGCGTGGATTCCACCCCTTGCAAGCTCGATTCCAGTGGGGCGACCGTCTGCCTGGCCGGTGTGACACCGCCAGCGGGCGGACTGAATTCCACGGCAACGTGTTGGAGCTACCAGGACGACTATTCCTGCATCGCCGAGAATCATGTCGACTATTGCGCCGCCATCAAGGCAACGCAGGGTTGCGCCTTGGTCAGCTCGTCCTGCGACGGTACGGCGTTTGACGGCTCCTGCAACCAATATACCCGTCGCTACCAGTGCACCAATGTCACGGCATCGACCGGTACGCCGACCGTGGTTGAACTCAACACGTCCTACACCATCCGATCCAACACGCTCGATACCAGTCAATGCGCCTCGCTCGCCAACAGTAGCAACTGCGTGCATGCGGCGACTACTTGTACCGACAGCACACCGTGCAAAACCATCAATGGCTTGCAAGTGTGCCTTTCGACGGTCTCTCCCTTGCCGACTGGGGCACAAAGCTCCGGAGATTCCTGCTGGACGAGATCTGAGGACTACACCTGTGCCGGCAGCACCCTGACAAACGATTGTCAGCCCTTGATCGATCGCGGGTGCACGCCAGTGTCCTCGCAGTGTGTTGATCCCTTGCCATCGGGTGGGTGCGACATGAGCGAGCGGACGTATTCTTGCCCGGCGTCGCCAGCAACCCAGAGCCAGCGCACCGTGTGCGACCAGCGGTCATTTTGCCAAGGTGGCGCCAACTGTTTTGACACCAGCAATCCTGCGGATCAGGATTTCGGCAAAGCCATGGCCTCCATGGAGGCAGCCCGCGAGGCCGGGGTTTATGGTGCCGATCAACGCCTGTTCAAGGGTACGGGCGAGCGATGCCGGAAGAAACTCTTCGGTCTGGTCGACTGCTGCAAGAAAGGCGGTGGTGGTGCGGCCAGGAGCAATCACAACCTGATGGCAGCCACCATGCAGGGTGTGATGATTGGTGGCCAGCTCGCCATCAACGCCGGCAGCAAGTACATGTTCGACTTCATGTACCCGGAATTCACCAGCTATGTCGAAGCCGGTGCGCAGGCCATGATTTCCTCCGAGGTACTCTTCACGCCGACGAATTTTCAGCCGTCTTTCACCTTCTACGGTCTGACATTTTCGACGGGGGTGGTGAGCAGTGGGCTGCTGGGCGGACCGATTTATTCGCTCGGGTCCTTGGGGAGCTTCAACCTGTACTTCGATCCCTATTCCATGGCGGCGGCCATCGCGCTGCAACTATTGTCGGAACTGCTTTCCTGCGAGCAATCTGAACAGCTTCTCGCGATGCATCGGGAGGCCAACCTTTGCGTGCATGTCGGATCGTACTGTTCGGCTCGGGTGCCCATTATCCGGACCTGTATTGAACAGACTCAGTCCTACTGCTGTTTCAACTCCCGCCTGGCCCGGATCATCAATGAGCAGGGCAGGAGCCAGGTCGGCAAAAGCTGGGGGAGCGGCGAGAACCCGGATTGCTCAGGCTTCACCACGGCTGAGTTCGAGCGCTTGGACTTTTCCCGGATAGATATGAGCGAATTCATCCAGGAAATATCGTCCAGCGTTCGCATTCCCAGTGCGAGCTCCTTCGGTCAGAACGTGCAAGGCACCGTCCAGCAGCGCGTAAACAGCTACTACAACCGATGAAACGATACCGGGCACTCGCAATGGCACTTTGTTTCTTTGCTCTGTTATCGAGTGAGGAGATCCTCGCGACCGAATTAAAGCAATATCTTCTGACTGCCATCGATGCGTCAAGCGGCCGATCCGATGGCGAATTGAGCGGCCCGATGGCCGACTTTTTCAAGGCGCAGACACGTTCATCGTTGCCGGTACGGGTTCAGGTCAGGACCATCAGGCACTTCTCTGCTGCGGGGTGTGCTCGATTGGAGGCCACTTTGTTGCAAGACGGCGTTCCCACGACCAATGGTCAGCAAATCCCTTTTGCAGTCCGCTATGAACTGAATCTGTGCCGTGATGGACGTCCGCCGACTGAGGGCATTGATCTCGACGCGGCATCACGGGCGCTGTCCCGCGATGTGCCTTCGCAATAGTGAGAGAATCCAGTTTTTATTGATAAACCATAGGGAGCACCTTGATGAACAAATCCGAGCTGGTCGAAGCGTTGGCAACAAAGGCTGAGCTTTCCAAGGCGGCCGCTGGTCGTGCCGTGGATGTACTGGTCGAAGAAATTGTGACCGCTGTCGCCAAGGGTGATTCGGTGACGCTGGTGGGCTTTGGTACATTCAAGTCGGCAGCGCGTGCGGCTCGCGAAGGCAAGAATCCGAAAACCGGCGAGAAAATCAAGATCGCTGCAACGACGGTGCCGAAGTTCTCTGCGGGCGCCACCTTCAAACAGGAAGTCGCCGGCAAAGCCAAAAAGAAGTAAGCCGTCAGGGTTGTGCCGTCACCGGAAAAGGAGCGGCATCAATAATTAACGATCGTTTAGTTTTTCTTGCATTAAGGACTAATGCAGGGCAAAATTCAACGATCGTTTATCTTTTTCGGGGAATCTATGGCAAACAGGGAAGTTGGTATCTCCTCTGTCGTCGAGCTCGGAGAGATTCTTCGGGCTGTTCGCAAGGAATCTGGACTGACTCAACGCGATGCCGCTGCGCTATGCAACGTCAGTC
>WOZO01000145.1 GCA_011620315.1 Sideroxydans sp.
ACAGACCAGCTTAAACTAGACTGAATTCTGTCTTGACGGATGGGTCCACTATAGGGAGGGTATGTGGAAATGCAGACCTTTCCGCATGAGTGCAAACGTCTGCACAAGAGATTCGTCAGCGGTAGCGTTGCCTGACATCTCATGGAATACCTCCCACCAAGAATACAGTGTCTGGTTGGGAAGTAACGGGGGGACGAATGATAGGGGAATTCGACTTATAGTCATGGCGCCACCTTTAGTTGCGACAGTTCTTGTCTGTAACTGTATATATTCATTAATAATTCAATGTATTTTCGAGTGAAATCCTTGTCTTCCACTCTATTTTTTTGTCTTCCGCTATATTTATTTTCACCAGAAATCTTGCCTGCGCCCTTGAATTGCGAGGGGGGCGCCCCTATTATTAGCAGTCGCTGGCGGAGAGTGCCAACTTTCCGCCTTCGCAAATCATCAACTCACTGATTTAGGAGAAATAAGCATGAAAATTCGTCCTTTGCATGATCGCGTCATCGTCAAGCGCATGGAAGAAGAGCGCAAGACCGCTTCCGGCATCGTCATCCCCGACGCTGCAACCGAGAAGCCGGACCAAGGCGAAGTCGTCGCTGTGGGCAACGGCAAGATCGGCGACGACGGCAAGGTGCGTCCGATGAACGTCAAGGTCGGCGACAAAGTGCTGTTCGGAAAATATTCCGGCCAGTCCTTCAAGATGGATGGCGTCGAGCTGCTGCAAATGCGCGAAGACGACATCATCGGCATCATCGAAGCCTAAGCATTCAACGAATTCAGGAGAATAAAAAATGGCAGCTAAAGACGTTAAATTCCATGATGCAGCACGTGCCAAGATGGTCGTGGGTGTCAACATCCTGGCCGACGCGGTCAAAGTGACTCTGGGCCCTAAAGGCCGCAACGTGGTGCTGGACCGTTCCTACGGTTCTCCCACCATCACCAAGGACGGTGTGTCCGTCGCCAAAGAGATCGAACTGAAGGACAAGTTCGAGAACATGGGCGCGCAGATGGTCAAGGAAGTCGCTTCCAAGACCTCCGACGTGGCCGGTGACGGAACCACCACCGCGACTGTGCTGGCACAGTCCATCGTGCAGGAAGGCATGAAGTTCGTCGCCGCCGGCATGAACCCGATGGATCTGAAGCGCGGCATCGACAAGGCAGTCATCACGGCTGTTGAAGAACTGAAGAAACTGTCCAAGCCTTGCACCACCAGCAAGGAGATTGCCCAGGTCGGTTCCATCTCCGCCAACTCCGACAGCGCCGTCGGCGAGAAGATCGCTGAAGCGATGGACAAAGTCGGCAAGGAAGGCGTCATCACCATCGAAGACGGCTCCGGTCTGGAAGACGAACTGGACGTGGTCGAGGGTATGCAGTTCGACCGCGGTTACCTGTCTCCGTACTTCATCAACAACCAGGATCGCCAGATCGCCGCGATGGACAATCCCTACGTCCTGTTGCACGACAAGAAGATATCCAACATCCGCGACCTGCTGCCGGTACTGGAACAGATCGCCAAGACCAGCCGTCCGCTGCTGATCATTGCAGAAGACGTCGATGGCGAAGCGCTGGCCACGCTGGTGGTGAACAATATCCGTGGCATCCTGAAGACCGTCGCGGTCAAAGCCCCGGGCTTCGGCGACCGCCGCAAAGCCATGCTGGAAGACATCGCCATCCTGACCGGCGCTACCGTGATCGCCGAAGAAGTCGGTCTGACACTGGAAAAAGCCACGCTGGATGATCTGGGTCAGGCCAAGCGTATCGAAGTGGGCAAGGACAACACCATCATCATCGACGGCCACGGCAAGACAGAAGCCATCCAGGCGCGCATCACCACCATCAACAAGCAGATGGAAGAGTCCTCCAGCGACTACGACAAAGAGAAGCTGCAAGAGCGCAAAGCCAAGCTGTCAGGCGGCGTGGCAGTGATCAAGGTCGGCGCTGCCACCGAAGTCGAGATGAAAGAGAAGAAGGCACGCGTGGAAGACGCATTGCACGCGACCCGTGCCGCCGTTGAAGAAGGCATCGTGCCCGGAGGCGGCGTAGCACTGCTGCGTGCCAAGGCTGCGGTTGCCGGTCTGAAAGGCGACAACCACGACCAGGACGCAGGTATCACCATCGTGCTGCGCGCGATGGAAGCACCGCTGCGCGCCATCGTGGCCAACGCAGGCGAAGAGCCATCTGTCGTGGTGAACAAAGTGCTGGAAGGCAAAGGCAGCTTTGGTTACAACGCAGGTACCGGCGAGTATGGCGACATGCTGGCCATGGGCGTGGTCGATCCGACCAAGGTGACGCGCACCGCGCTGCAGAACGCTTCCTCCATCGCCGGCCTGATGCTGACCACCGCATGCATGGTCGCCGAAATGCCGGAAGACAAACCGGCCGGCGGCATGGGCGGTGATATGGGCGGCATGGGTGGTATGGGTGGCATGATGTAAAGAACCAGCCGCACGGCTCCGCCGTATTGCTGTAAACGAACCCCGCTCTGCGGGGTTCGTTTTTTTGTGGTGCGCCCGGCAGGGCGCACTTACCTGGAGGTGGAAGTCCTCTACTCGCCCGGCAAGGGTGTTCCGGGCGACTGGAAATCTGAAGGAAGCCTGAGGCAAAGCGCTGGCCTGATGAACAGAAAGCGGATACGAGGCGGCGTAGCGGGGTGAGATGGCCGCTATCATCAAAGCCCATACTTGTACGGAACGCTACGACGTAGATCCGACAGGAATAAGCGTGAAGGTGAGTGGGCAATACCCGGGGAGATATGCATGCGTGCCTCGTGCTACCGACATCGGGAGGTGTCGGGATGCGCATGCAGAAGTCAGCAGACGGCATAGTAGGTCAAGAGCGAAGCGGTACGACCCGAGAAGACTCCTGACGGAAGGCCTGAACATTGAACAACGCGATTAGGACATTCGACCTCGATGCAGATTGATGAAGCAACAAAGCGGGCAACTGCTATCTGAACGGAAAGAGACGAACGGAATTCGTCAAGGGCCGGGCTGGGTGCCAGATAGGTACGGCGGCGGATGGGCGAACGAAAGCGGAAGGGCTGCGGCAGAGGGACGCCGTGGTCGAACGTAGCAACCTATGGCTGGCGTATGAGCGAGTCATGCGGAACAAGGGCGCAGCAGGAGTCGATGGACTCACCGCGCCTGAACTCAAAGCATGGCTGCAACAGCATGGAAACCGGCAAGCAATGGACGCGGCCCTTGGTGGAATAGCGATGCGAGCCACATGAACGCGGCTTATCCAAAGCGCTTCTTTGATGCACTGGGGTTGGTTTCGTTGCTGGACACCCGGCAGCGCTTCCAGCACGCTGTTCGATGAACCGCCGTATGTGGAACCGCACGTACGGTGGTGTGAGAGGGCGACGAGGGTAACTCTGTCCCCTACTTGATAGGGTGGAAGTTCAAGCAAGTTTCAAAGCATTTTCCACGTGATCCAGAAACGCGCGTGTCTTGCTGGGCAGGAAGCGCCGCATCGGCATCACCGCCCAGGCGGTGACGGAGGGGAAGCACCAGTCGGGCAGCACGCGCACCAGTCTCTTTTCCTTTACATCCTCTTCGGCGAAAGGCACGGGCAGCATGCCGATGCCAGCGCCGTCCAATAGCAACTGTTGTATGACGCTGATGGAATTCAGCGTCATGCGTCCGGGCGGGATGCCTTCCCATATCTCTTTGCCGTGCAGCAAACGCCAGGGTTGCGGCTGGCCGCTCTCTGCGCCCATACGCAATGCGGCGTGGTGCGTCAGTTCGTTTGGATGGTGCGGGGCGGGGTGCAGTGCCAGATAGATGGGGCTGGCGTAGAGGCCGAGGTGTTGCTCGTCCAGTTTGCGCGCGACCAGTGTGGAGTCGTTCGCCAGTTCGCCCATGCGGATGGCGAGATCGAAGCGTTCGCCGATCAGGTCGACCAGGCGAGAGCTCAGATCAAGTTCGAGTTCGATCTCTGGATAGGCTTCGATGAAGGTGGCCAGCGCGCGCGACAGACTGCGCCGCGCATAATCTTCCGGCATGGAGACGCGCAATCGGCCTCTGGGTTGCACATCCTGGCTGCGCACAAAATCCTGCGCGGTGACCACTTCTTCCGTGACGCGGCGACAATGATCGAGGAATGCCTGGCCGAATTCAGTGAGCGTCAGGCGGCGCGTGGTGCGGATCAACAGCTTCTGTCCCAGCGCTTCCTCCAGATTGCCCAGGCGGCGCGAGACGGTGGCTTTTGGCATGCCGAGTTGTTCGGCGGCACGCACCAGACTGGCCTGTTCCGCGATGCTGGCGAACAGGATCATGTCGTCGGCTGAAATATTGGTTTGTTTCATTTGCGGGATAGTTTATCTCGATAGTCAGGCTTTATCTATTAATTTGGAACAACTACTATGCCACAACTTTAATCAACCAAGAACGTGCCATGAACACGGCAACCCAAACAACCCTCAAGCAATCGCGCAGTATCGAACGTCTGGTGCAGGGCGTGGCAACATCGGACGGCGCGGGCGTCAGCCTGACGCGCGTGCTGACCGGCAAACTGCAGCGCCGCATCGATCCTTTCCTGATGCTGGATGCATTCGGCAGCGATGATCCGGACGATTACCTCGCCGGATTCCCCGACCATCCGCATCGCGGTTTCGAAACCATCACCTATATGCTGGCCGGGCGCATGCGCCACCGCGACAGCGCCGGACACGAAGGTCTGCTGGAGATCGGCGGCATGCAGTGGATGATCGCCGGACGCGGCGCGATCCATTCCGAGATCCCCGAACAGGAAGACGGGTTGATGGAAGGTTTTCAGCTTTGGCTCAATCTGCCTGCCCGCAACAAGATGGCAGAACCCTGGTACAAGGATTTTTCGGCGGCAGAGATTCCCGAATGCACCACAGCGGAAGGCGTGACCGTGCGCGTGATCGCGGGTGAGAGCAACGGTGTGGCGGGTGCGATGACGCGCGAGATCACCGAGCCGGTCTATCTGGATATCCACCTGCCGCCGGGCACGCAACTCTCCACCGCATTGCCCGTCACGCACAATGCATTCCTCTATGTCTATCGCGGCGCGGTGCAGGTGGGCGATGCGCAGGTCGATGTGCAACGCATGGGTATCCTGAACAATGCGCCCGAGGCGGATGGCGTAACGATCTCCGCTACAGGTGACGCGCGGTTGATCCTGGTGGCAGGCAAACCGCTCAACGAACCCATCGTGCAATACGGCCCCTTCGTGATGAACACACAGGAAGAGATTCATCAGGCGCTGGACGATTATCGAAGCGGGCGGTTGGCATGAAGGAGGGCATGATGCAAAGAACGATCAAATACCTGCTGACGGCTGCGCTGCTGATGCACTTCGGCGTGGCAGGTGCGGTCGAATATCGCCGGGTGCAGGCGAATGAAAGCACGGTGATGTTCCGCTACACGCAAATGGGCGTGGCGATGGAAGGCAAGTTCAACAGATTCACTTCGCAACTCGCATTCGATCCGGACAGACTGGATAAAGCGCGGGCCAGCATCGAGATCGACATCGGCAGCATAGACACCGGTGTGGACGAAGCGAACGAGGAAGTGGTCGGCAAGCAGTGGTTCCATGCGCAAACCTTTCCGACTGCCAGTTTCGTTTCAAGCGGAATGAAGTCGCTGGGCGGCAACCGCTATGAGGCCAGCGGCAAACTCGGCATCAAAGGCCGGACGCGTGATGTCGTCGTGCCAGTCACCTTCACGGAAGCCGGCGCGCGCGGACAGTTCGACGGCGTGCTGAACATCAAACGCCTCGACTACGCCATCGGCGAAGGAGTATGGTCGGATGTCGGCACCGTCGCCGACGAGATACAAATCAAGTTCCGTTTTGTCGTCACCGCAGCACCGAACAAGAAGTAATCCCAACCACCAAAAGGAGAAAACCATGAAGCGCATCCTGACTACATTGATTGCAACGCTGTTCGCGGCAACTGCCTACGCCGCGCCTGAGACATATATGATAGAACCGTCGCACTCCATGCCGCGTTTCGAATATAGCCACTTTGGTTATTCCATCCAGCTTAGCCGTTTTGACAAGATTTCCGGCAGCATCACGCTGGATCGCGCGAAGAAAAAAGGTTCAGTCGATGTGACCATCGACGCCAAGTCGGTCAACACCGGTTCGGCACTGTTCAATGAGCACATCCAGGCTGCCGACTTCTTCGATACCGAGATGTTCCCCGTCATCACCTACAAGTCCGACAAGGTGAAGTTCGATGGCGACAAGGTGGTGTCTGTGGAAGGCGATCTGACAGTCAAAGGCATCACCAAGCCTGTCACGCTCACCGTGAATTCCTTCCTGTGCATGCCGCATCCGATGGTCAAAAAAGAAGCGTGCGGCGTGACCGCCACGACCAGGATCAAGCGCTCAGATTTCGATATGTCCAAGCACGTGCCTTACGTGGGCGACGAAGTGACGCTGACGCTTCCCGTGGAAGCCATCAAGCAGTGATGAACAAGCCGCAGGTCGCAAGGCCTGCAGAAGATGAATCAGTCACAAAAGGAAGCGACATGACGCAAACACTATTTACCCCGACCACACTCGGCAAACTGCAACTCAAGAACCGCATTGTGATGGCACCGATGACGCGTTCGCGTGCCACCGGCAACGTGCCGAACGAACTGATGGAAAAGTATTACGCCTTGCGCGCGGATGCCGGACTGATTATCACCGAAGGTGTTTCTCCTTCTCCCAACGGTCTGGGTTATGCACGCATCCCGGGATTGTTTTCTGACGAGCAGGTGCAAGGCTGGAAGCGGGTGAACGATGCAGTGCACGCCAAAGGTGGCAAGGCATTCGTGCAACTGATGCACACCGGGCGCGTCGGCCATCCTGCCAATATGCAGGAAGGAAGCAAGATCGTCGCGCCGTCTGCCGCGGCTTTGGCGGGCGACATATGGACGGATAGTAAGGGTATGCAGCCCTATCCCGTACCGACCGGGATGACAGAGGAAGATATTGCAACCGCCATTGCCGAGTACGCGCAGGCATCGAAGAACGCCATCGCCGCCGGTTTCGACGGGGTCGAGTTGCACGCTGCCAACGGCTATCTGATCGACCAGTTCCTCAACACCGCCGCCAACCAGCGCACCGACCGGTGGGGCGGCAGCGTGGAGAACCGTATCCGTTTCGCGGTGGAAGTCGCCAAGGCGAGTGCGGCCGCGATCAGCGCGGATCGCATCGGCGTGCGCATCTCGCCTTATGGCGTATTCAACGGCGTGGCACCGGATGCGCAGATGGATGCCATCTATCTGCGTTTGGTCGAAGAACTGAATGCCATCGGCCTGGTTTACATCCATGTCGTCGATCACAGCTCGATGGGCGCACCGGAGGTCAGTGCCGAGTTGAAGCAGAAGATACGCGCCAACTTCAAGGGAAAATACATCCTCTCCGGCGGCTACGATGCGGCGCGCGCCAATGCCGACCTCGATGCGCAGAAAGGCGATCTGGTTGCCTTCGGCCGTCCCTTCATCTCCAACCCGGACCTGGTGAGCAAGCTGCAAAACGGTATTCCGCTGACGCCGCCGGATATGGATACTTTCTACACGCCGGGTGAGAAGGGTTACACCGATTATTGATTTCCTCCTGGCGCAAACAGACCGCTTCCCATGGAAGCGGTTTTTTTGAGTCACCGCACCCTGTGAACTGTCAAGTAGCGCAGTCTGGCATGGCGTCTTAATCTGCCAGCGATATGATCCGATCAAATTTGCCGAAGTTCTGTCATATTTGTAACGTACGCTCACTGCCGATATCGGTCACCCCATTCAACAACAAAGGTGTATGTCATGAACGCCAACGCTAGCGCATTAGCGCCCGAAGAAATCAAACGTATCGATGCCTATTGGCGCGCAAGCAACTACCTTGCCGCGGGCATGATCTATCTGCGAGACAATCCACTGCTCAAAGAGCCGCTCAAGCTCGAACATATCAAGAGCCGTCTGCTCGGCCACTGGGGCTCCAGCCCCGGCCTGGCATTCACCTATATCCACATGAATCGCCTGATCAACAAATATGATCTGGACGCGATCTTCATGGCGGGGCCCGGACACGGTGCGCCCGGTGTGTTGGGGCCGGTGTATCTGGAAGGGCGCTACAGCGAGGTTTACCCGAATAAGAGCCAGAATCTGGAAGGATTGCGTGAGTTCTTCAAGGAATTCTCTTTCCCCGGCGGTATCGGCAGTCACTGCACACCGGAGACGCCAGGTTCCATCCATGAAGGCGGCGAGCTGGGTTACAGCGTGTCGCATGCATTCGGTGCCGCATATGACAACCCGGATTTGATCGTGACGGTGGTGGTGGGCGACGGAGAAGCGGAGACCGCGCCGTTGGCAACTTCATGGCATTCAAATAAATTCCTCAATCCCATCCGCGACGGCGCGGTGCTGCCGGTGCTGCATCTGAACGGCTACAAGATAAACAACCCGACCATCCTGGCACGTATCTCGCACGAAGAACTGGAGAACCTGTTCAAGGGCTACGGCTGGACCCCATACTTCGTGGAGGGCAGCGACCCCGACACCATGCATCAGGCGATGGCAAGCACCATGGAAGCCTGCGTGCTGGAGATCCGGCGCATCCAGCAAGAAGCGCGCGAAAGCGGCAAGCCTTCACGCCCGCGCTGGCCGATGATCGTGCTGCGATCGCCGAAAGGTTGGTCCGGCCCGAAGGAAGTGGACGGAAAGAAAGTCGAAGGTTTCTGGCGCGCGCATCAAGTGCCTATCGGCGACGTGAAGACCCCCGGGCATTTTGCGAAATTGGAAGAATGGCTGAAGAGTTACAAGACGGAAGAATTGTTCGACGAGAACGGCACGCTGTTGCCGGAGCTGCAAGCACTCGCCCCCAAAGGCAATCGCCGCATGAGCGCCAATCACCACGCCAATGGCGGCCTGCTGCGCAAGGCACTGCACATGCCGGACTGCGCAGACTACGCCATCGAGGTAAAAAAACCGGGCACCACCGTGGCCGAGAACACACGTCCGCTGGGTAAATTCCTGCGCGACATCCTGCGTGACAACATGGGCAATTTCCGCGTGTTCGGCCCGGACGAGAACAGCTCGAACAAGCTGGACAACATCTACGAAGTGAGCAAGAAGACATGGCTCGCCGACTATCTGCCGGAAGATGCGGGCGGCGGCGAGCTGTCGCCGGATGGCCGCGTGATGGAGATGTTGTCCGAGCACACACTGGAAGGCTGGCTGGAAGGTTATCTTCTCACCGGACGTCACGGATTCTTCTCCACCTACGAAGCCTTTGTGCATGTCATCGACTCGATGTTCAACCAGCATGCAAAGTGGCTGGCGATGTCAAAAGCCGTGCCTTGGCGCGCGCCGGTGTCGTCGCTCAACCTGCTCATCACCTCCACCGTGTGGCGGCAGGATCACAATGGTTTCACCCACCAAGACCCCGGCTTCCTAGATGTGGTGGTGAACAAGAGCCCGGCCGTCACGCGCATCTATCTGCCGCCCGATGTGAACTGCTTGCTGTCGGTGGCCGAACATTGTTTGAAGAGCACCGACTACATCAACGTCATTGTGTGCGACAAACAGAAACATCTGCAATTCCTGAACATGGATGCGGCGGTCAAACACTGTAGCAAGGGCATCGGCATCTGGGACTGGGCGTGCAACGACCAGGGAGCGGAGCCGGATGTGGTGCTGGCCAGTGCGGGCGACATCCCCACCAAGGAAGCATTGGCGGCTGTCGTGCTGTTGCGCGAACACTTCCCGGATCTCAAGGTGCGTTACATCAACGTGGTCGATCTATACAAACTCACGCCGACCAGCGAACACCCGCATGGCATGTCCGACCGCGACTTCGACAGCCTGTTCACACTGGATAAGCCGGTGATGTTCAACTTCCACGGCTACCCTTGGCTGATCCACCGTCTTTCCTATCGCCGTACCAACCACAAGAACTTCCACGTGCGCGGCTACAAGGAAAAAGGCAGTATCAACACGCCGCTCGAACTGGCCATCCAAAATCAGATCGACCGTTTCAGCTTGGTTATCGATATCATCGACCGTGTGCCCAGCCTGCATGTTTCCGGTGCGCATGTGAAAGACCAGATGCTGAACAAACAGATCGAGTGCCGTAACTATGCTTATGAGCACGGTATCGATCTGCCTGAAGTGTCCGACTGGACATGGCCCTACTGATCACGGGAAGGGAGCAGAGGGAAGGGCGAGGGTAGAATCTCCGCTGTTGCACTTGTGCGACGAAGGAGTGTTCCCTTTCCCATGTTTCAAGATGAAAACCATCCTCACCATCAATAGCGGTTCCTCCTCGGTCAAGGCAAGTCTGTTTGCTGCCGATGGCGCGCGCCAGGATTTTAGCTACGCCCATCTGCGCGAGCCGCGTGTCGGCTTCGATCTGTTGATGCACGATCTTCACGGACAGATGCCGGATGTGGTGGGGCATCGTTTCGTGCATGGAGGCGAAATCAGCGAAGCGGCGCGCCTGGTCGATGAAACTGAGCAGGCGCGGTTGCGCGCACTGGTGCCCCTCGCACCGTTGCACCTGCCTGGAAATCTGCTCGGCGTAGAACTGTGTCGCGAACGTTTCCAAGTGCCGCAGATCGCCTGCTTTGATACGGCGTTCCATTCAACCATGCCCGCGCTTGCCGCGCGTTTGCCTATCCCCGCCGCGTACGGGATGCGCCGTTATGGTTTCCACGGTCTGAACTATGCATATGTCGCCGTCGTGCTGCCCGAGCTGCTGGGCGATGTCGCGCGCGGCAAAGTGGTGGTCGCGCATCTCGGCAGTGGTGCCAGCATGTGTCTGCTGAACGGCCTGCAATCGCAAGACACCACCATGGGATATACCCCGGCAGGCGGCATCGTCATGGGCACGCGCAGCGGCGACCTGGATCCGGGTGTGATGCTGGCACTGGCGCAGCGTCACGATGCAGAGGAGCTGCGCGATATCGTGTTCCACCAGATGGGCTTGCTGGCGCTATCCGACGGGGCAAGCAGCGAGATGCAGGACCTGTTGAATAGTCCCGATTCATCGGCAAAGTTCGCCGTGGACTATTTCTGTCATCAGGCACGTGCGGCCGTTGGCAGCCTCGCAGCCAAGGCGGGCGGGCTGGACGCACTGGTATTCACCGGCGGCATTGGTGAGCACAGCGCGACGGTGCGCGAAAAAATATGCAGTAAGCTGGCGTTCATGGGTATCACCCTTGATCCTGTTGCCAATAAGGCAAACGCCGTGCGCATCGACACGGGCACCGGCAAGCCCATTTGTATCGTGCCCGCCGATGAAGAGAGCATGATCCGGCAACTGTGCCTGCAGCGATGAAACTCGTTCTTTATGGCACCGCGTTCTGTCATCTGTGCGAGCAGGCGCAAGCATTGCTCGCACAGCTTGCTATCGCAGCGGAACATATCGACATCGTGGATGACGACGCAGTGCTGGAAAGCTACGGCACGCGCATCCCGGTGGTGAAGAGAATGGACGACGGCAGCGAACTCGGCTGGCCGTTCGATATCGAAGCCTTGCGCCGCTTCGTCGCGTAAGCGCTATTTCCCCGTCAGCCTGCGCCGCAGCCAGAAACTCACAGCATCCACCACGGTGATCATCAACAGCATCGCGATAATGACGGTGGCAGCCTGCTGCATCTGGAACAGCGAGAGGTGATATTTCAGCATCTGTCCCAAACCACCCGCACCGACGATGCCGAGGATGGCGGCGGCGCGGATGTTGTTCTCCCAGCGATACAGCGTGTACGACATCAGTTGCGGCAATATCTGCGGTAGCGCCGCGTAGAAGAACGCGTTCAACGCACCGGCACCGTTGATGCGCAGCGTGTTCTCATCGGCAGGTGGTAAGTTCTCCAACGCATCGGCGAACAGCCGACCCAGCACGCCGCTGGTGTGTATCGCCAAGGCCAGCGTGCCCGCGAACGGCCCTAATCCTGCCGCGATCAACAGAATCACCGCCCACACCAATTCGGGAATAGAACGCAATACATTGAGTGCCAGTCGCACCATGCTGCGCGCGACACTATAGTGGCCCCCGAATTTGAGACAGTAGATTAAGCTGTAGTCCGAAGCGA